>NZ_KV836091.1:0-1169 GCF_001838215.1 Corynebacterium sp. HMSC061H03 | reverse complement strand
CTTTTGTACCTACGGGTAAACGGAATTAACTAAGCGTTTTAATGCTTATGGTCTCTTTCTGGTTAGGGCGTTTTGCCATGAGGTCGGTCTTGTCGCGGCGGATATGGAAACCTTTAGTCGACCGGCAGTAAACCCGCGAGCAAGTCAGAATTGAATACTTCCGTCGTGCAACGATCACTGATACATACCGGCAGCTAGCCAAAGAACCGATGTAACACCTCTAATCATTCCAATGAACGGCCCTGATCATCCACGCTGTTGTTCGAGTCGGCCAATATTACTTAGTGCTCAAGACAGGGGCCGACGTGCTCGAGCCAATCAACTAGCAAGCAGCGAACTGCTTCCATGTCTTTATCCTGGTGCGAAACGTAGTGAGGGGGGGGCAACAACGTTGGTATGTACCCACTTTCACGTCGGCCATGCTGACGGAGTGGAAGACGTCCGCGCTCGCTAACTCGACTCAAACAGCTCTGACTCGGCCAGGCAGGGTACCAGTTGGATTACCTCGTCGAACAGAACCTCGAATCGATTACTCAGGCCTCGGGGTGGTGTCAGTTCCCAGTGTTGGTATCAAGGCTCGTACAAGCCACCTAGGTGACTGCATTTGAAACTAGGAGCTGGAGCCACCACCTCCTTGTCCGTTTGCTCTTCCCGCTCTCAGCTAAGCAGTAATTCCATCCAGCCCAACTGCTACGCGATAATCTGTCGGGACGTGCGGTCAATTTCCTCAATGAGCATTTCCTAACCATCATCGGGATCATCCTCGAACTTGCGGCTGAATCAATTTCGCCTTGTAAAGACTGCCGACTCCTTCAGTTGGAGCGTTGTCTTCAGAATCGTCGAATGTGATTACGCTCGGTCGGGTTCCAGAGCTGTAGTGGGAATTAGATCCAGTGCGCTTCACTTACTGCCTCGTGCATGTTGTAGTTGGATGGCTTATGGCTGTTAATGTGTTGATGCACGTTAAAAAAGCCCTGGTGACCTGGGGGTTCGCTTTATGTGTGAAGTGTGTGTAATGTATCCGGGGTCAGCGCGACAGGGCGATGTGATCGCTTGTTGTGGTGATGTGGGGGAGAGTTTACTTTGTATTCACGGTCGGTTTGACTTGTGTTTGCAGTGAAGGTAGAGTCTTCTTCTGCTGCTCACGTGGTGGTTGCCCTGGTTGGGGT
>NZ_KV836090.1:7713-77379 GCF_001838215.1 Corynebacterium sp. HMSC061H03 | reverse complement strand
CATGCGGACACACTTTTCTTTACTTAACCCCCTATTCAGGCACGTCGTTCAAAGCGAGTTATCACCCTAACGATGTCTCTCACGCAAGTATTGAATGATATCCTTCAAGAGAGCCTCCTCAACTAGTTTATCGGCAGGTTCATGCTTTTCTGCCCATTTCCTTCCTCTATGAACTGTGTCCCAGGGAGAAACAGCTCCTTTTCGACGACCTTTTCCTGGATCATGATTCCCAAATCCATCTAAGACAGCATTCCAAACAGGTTTCGTTGCCCGGATCAATGCAGTCTCTCCAAGAGGAATCCAAATATCTTCAACTACAAGCCACCGCACATAAAAATCGTCAATATCAAGATTGTTTACGGCGGTAATCGACTTCGCATGCTCCCGAATGCGGCTATAAAGTGCTGTGGACTTAATGCCCTCACCGACTATCAGACCTCGACGGGACCCCGGGGATACAGCTCTACCGACATATATTGGTAACGACCATTTACCATTGATATTCTGTTCACGAATTACTTCGTAAGCAGGAAAGCTACCTGCATAATAAATGGCGTAAAGTCCAGCCCCGTAGAATTTTTGAATATTGCTCAGCGGAACCGGCGGATTACGGAGTAACTGTTGAACTATAGACGATGCCAGCGATTCCATTGCCAGCGGATTAAATGGTTCTGTCATGATATTGCCTTTAAATGAGATCCGTTAGATATTGCATCACTAAATTTCTGTCTTGCTCCAGCTAGCTCCAGATGCTCCCGAACTGACAGCGCTACAGTCTCCGCCAGCATTACAGGGACAGCATTTCCAATTTGCCTCATTGCTTCCGACCAAGCCCCGTGCAAACGATAAGAGTCTGGGAACGTTTGCACTCTGGCCGCTTCTCGAAGAGTGAAATATCTTACCGAGCCGTCGTGAAAACGCATCATATTTTCACCTCCAGGAACACCATGAACTCCTGCCTTTAGCGCTTTTGCTGGAGCGTCAATATACGATCCAGTATGGCCGGGATATGACCGCGCACCAGGTTGAAAACGATGATCAAAAACACCTGGCGTTCCGTTTTCACCGGGGATAGGAAGATCTGCTAGCGCATCTCGCACCGTCTTCCACGGCTGGAGAGACGGATCAGTGCGCGTTAATGATGCCCTGACCGACACTCGTTGAGAACTTGGAATTTGATATCGCTCCCAATATTCTCCGCTATCTTGAGAGAGACGAAGAGCTGCCGCAGAGTGCGTAGGCGCAGGAAAAGACCAGTCAGCATCGATATCCGAACGAAAACCTACAAAAAATACTCGCCAACGTTGCTGTGGAACCCCGTAATCTGCAGCGTTCACGAGAGTGGGAAGCACATTGTATTGGAGGTCTGACCGAACCGATGTGTGTTCAGCCTGCAATCGTGCGTAATGGTCACCCCATGACTCCCCTTCGCGGGAGGAAAGTTCTGGATGCCCTAGCCGAAGTTGGATGTAAGAATAATAGTCCGAAAAGGCGGGACGCGTTAACCCCCTTACGTTCTCAATAATGAAAGCACGAGGCTTGATTTGCCGAATTACTTCGGCAGTCGCGGGGAACATATCTCGCTTATCGTCCGCTGCACGGCCGCGCCCTCCAGCAGAAAATGGCTGACATGGAGGACCGCCAGATACTAAATCAATCCCTTCGGCAACACTCGACCAATCAATGTCACGCACATCACCTTCAATTACTTCAGCATTAGCAACAAGGGGATGTCCAGCAGCCTTATTTTCGCGAAGGGTATCACAGGCCCATCGATCCCACTCAGCAACAATTTCAGTCGAAAAGCCGGCCAAGTGGGTTCCAAGGGCCAATCCACCACCACCGGCGAAAAGCTCAATGCTTCGCATATGCCAAACTTATCATGAGGTACGGATTCCGATAGAACTGACATTCGATTCTAACGTACGCCTTACGTTCGAATGAACAGCCACAGCCCCCGAACGCACCACAGCCTCTTTAACTCCTACTGGAACTGGCTGAGGTCAATGCCTTCCAGCGGGTCCGACTCGCGGATGTCGTCCTCCGGTGGCAGCGGCACCTCGCAGAGTACAACCGCCGCACCACACGGGTCCTGCACGGTTGCCAGCGGGCCGAACTCGGTGGCCTGCGGGGCAACGAGCACGGAACCGCCCAGTTCCTCAGCCTTGGCGACAGCAGCGTCGATGTTCTCCACGCCAAGGTAGGCCAGCCAGCCAACGAAGCTCTTATCTGCCGCATCGGTCTGTGCAGCAACCGAGCTGGCTACCAAGCCAGCGAACGGCGCCCCGTCTTCCATCGCAACTGCGAAAGTGCCGTGCTCATTCTTGTTGCGCACTGCGATTTCCCAGCCAAAGAAGTTGTGGTAGAAGTCCGCGACCTGCTCAAAGGTCTCCTCCGGGCCTGCGACCAGCTCGAACCACACCGGGGTGCCGGGCTCGCCCGCTGCGATAAAGGCCTGCTCACCCGGCTGTTCCAGCAGCCCAATGAGGCCACCGGCGGGGTCGGAAACGACGGCCATCGTGGATCCGTCGACAAGCGGGGTCGGTTCCTGGAAGACCTCAGCGCCGAGCTCACGCGCCTTCTCGACGGCACCAGCGGCGGAGTCGACATGGAAATTCACGCGCCACTGGTTGACGAAGGCATCCTCAGCGTCCTTATCGGCCTCAAGCAGCACCGACACCGGCATTCCGGACAGCATGGCAACGCGGCGACCAGCGGATGCCTCGCGGGCATCCTCATGGATTGGCGCGGTATTGCGATAAGCCCACCCAAGAACGCCGCGGTAGAAGCGCTCGGTCTTACGCGGTGCGGCGGAGAGCAGATCTACGCGCAGGGGCATGCCAAATTCGGCGGGAAATGCGGGCATGAGTTACAAGTTCCTCCACTTTTCAGGATCAAAGTCATCGTCGGCGGTGGCCTCATCAAAGTAGTCATCATCGACTTCATCGGCGGTGGCCACGCGTGCCGACATACCGGCAACAGAGACGACGTCCCCTGGACGCAGCACCTTGCCACGGCGAGTGTCGACCTCACCGTTCACGCTGACCTGGCCCTCGGCAATGAGTTCCTTGGCCAGACCGCCCGTTTCCACCAGGTTTGCCAACTTCAGGAATTGCCCGAGACGGATGGACTCATCCCGGATTGCGACATCGATAGGCTCCATGCCCTTAAGTGTGTCATATCCGGTGAAAATGGTCGGGGTTGGTTCGGGTCTGGTTCGGCTTTGGAGGCTTGGGAGACCTGGGAGCCACCCCATTTAAACTTCTATTTCAATAAAAACCTCGAACCGCGACGCAGATGAGGCAGCACACCCTAACATCGTTCTCATGTCTAATTCACGGTCTCCGAAGTGGCCCCGGATCGCCAGCGAAGCGCCACCTCGCCCTCCGCTACGCCATGTTATCGCCGCCTCGGTAGCCGTGAGCCTGCCGCTGATGACCCTGGCACTCATCTCAACTTCTGTCTCTGACCTGCTGTTTTTGCCCCCTATTGGAGCCGCCATGGCCCTTATCGTCGGCGCACCGAACTTGCCCCTGGCACAACCGCGAAATGTTGTAGTTGGACACCTGATCGGCTGCATCACAGGCATCCTAATGTCGCGACTTTTAGGAGTTTCGATCATCACCGCGGCAATCGCCGCCGGTATCGCATTCGCGCTCATGCTCCTTGCTCGCGCCGCTCACTCCCCGGCCACCGCGACCGCAATGGTCACTGCGCTGATGCCGCACGGGTCCGACATCAGCAACGACTTCCGCCTCCTTGGCTTCGTTTTCGCCTCTTCAATCATGATCGTGGTGCTTGGCATCCTCGCAAATCGACTGCGCGGCCTTCGCTACCCCACCTACTGGTGGTAGGCGGCCCTAAAGTCCGGACTCACCTGTGAATCCGCGCCACCGAATTCTCCGGATTTAGCAATAAGCCCCTTAACCTCGCTCTCATCCTGCATGAAGCTTTTTACTTCCGACGATTCCCGGCCTTTACAAAATCGATCTGGACAAATCCAGAATGAACGCCTTAGAGAGCAAGACAAATCATTGGTTGCCATGCCTCAGCCAATAGCTACCGCCACCATCAGCCCTACCCCCCGGGGCACACTCAGCGAAAAGGGTATCTCTCATTGCAAATCCCAGTTTCTCGACTATAAAAACAGCATTTCATCCCCCCTTTCCAAACCTCAGCCGATACATGAGACACCACCCACACCCAACAAGTCATCAATACATAAAACACCCCCATAAACCTGAAAATGACATTTTCGCTTGACCATTATGGAATAGGCGTTTTAACATAGGGGAACCGTTTGAACGGGTTCGAACAACATCGAAGTCTCCCGGTTTTACGAATTCTCAACATCTAAAAGAAAGCGAGCGAAAATGACTTCCGACCAGGCCAACCTGTCCGGCATTCTGTCTCTGAAGGAGATTGCCGAGCTGGCCGGGGTGAGCCGTCCGACGGTGAGCAACTGGCGCCGCCGTAAGGTTGATTTCCCCCGTCCCACTTCCAGCTCTTCACCCTCTAAGCCTCTCTTTGACGCTACGGAGATTCATGATTGGCTCCGCTCCAACGAGCTCTTGCCACCAGGATGGGAAAAGAATGCTGAAACCCTTTCCATGAGCTCGCGGATTAACTTGCTCCGAGCCGATGGCCTCCGCCCTATGGACGCTGCAATCTTCGCACTGTCAACGCTGGTGGCGCCCGCCTCCGAACCTATTTCCGATTACAAGATTGCATGGGAGGAGAGTGTGGCAGCTCGCCTGCGCGAGGTTGCCGACGAAGCTACGCGGCAGGCGTTCCACGAGTCTATTAACACGACCCTGAGCACGGTTTCTCCCGAAAACCTCGAGTCGACAATGCAGCATGCACGCAGCTTGAGCCCTGATTCCATCCTTAACGCTGAGCACGTCGTGATTGATGCTCTGTTCGGAGATGCCGGTCGCAGCAATGTCGGCCACTTCACCAGTGAGGATTCGGTTTGTGCCCGAGTCTTCCGCGAGGCTACGTCAAACGTTGTCCACAGCAAGCAGGTTGCTAGCCGTGATGGCAAACCCCTGGGCCGAGTGCTCGACCCAATGTGCGGCATTGGCACCACCTTGCTGCAGGTGGCGCATGATCACGCTCCGGTTTCTATTGTCGGATTCGATATCGACCCTCGCGCCTTGGTGGTTGCTTCCCTCCGCGCTCTTATCCGCGGGACGAATGCCACGTTCTCTGTGCTGGATTCGTTGTCTCACTCGTCGGAGCCTGCCGATCTGGTCGTGTGTGAGCCTCCCTTTGGTATGAGGCTCTCTCGTGAGCAGCGTCCCCATATGGAAAACATCTTTGCTCAGGTGCTGAATTTGCCGCATCCGCGCATCCGAACGGCAGACACCGCAATCATCGCCACGTGCATCAACCAGCTCTCTCAGAGCGGTCGAGCCATCGTTCTTACCCCGCTTGCACCACTTTTCCAGCCTTCGTACGCGGA
Source organism: Corynebacterium sp. HMSC061H03 (assembly GCF_001838215.1). Lineage (NCBI taxonomy): Bacteria > Bacillati > Actinomycetota > Actinomycetes > Mycobacteriales > Corynebacteriaceae > Corynebacterium > Corynebacterium sp. HMSC061H03. The sequence continues at coordinate 71,915 of NZ_KV836090.1, read as the reverse complement.
GCTCCGCCAGCAGCTGGTGGCTCTCAACGCTGTCGACACGATTATCCAGCTTCCGTCTAAGATGCTGACCTCGACTTCGATTCCGACTGCTCTCTGGATCCTGCGTGCCCCCTCCAACAGCAGTGACGGCAACTCGGTTTCGCTTATCGACTCCTCTTCCGTGCCCACTTCTGACCTTAATTTGAAGTCGTGGCTCACGACCGTGCAGTCGGGCGGGAAGCTCCCCGTGCCGCACTTCCGCGTGACTCTGGCCGATGTGGTGAAGAAGGGCGGGGCACTGCTCCCCGAACTGTTCGCTGAGCCGCAGATTAGCGATGATGCTTTCACTGGTTTCTCCACTCAGGTTGCTTCTTTGAGCAAGGCTGCGAATTCTGCTTCCACCCTGCTGGAGAAGTTCCTTAAGGACAGGGTTGCCATCCACACTGGTGCAGATGAGCTCGAGTGGAAGAAGCTCGACGAGCTGATTGAGGTGGGCAATATCGAGCGAGTTCGTTCGAATACGAGGGGTCTCAAGGAGGCTCCTGCCGGTGGCATTGTGGCCAAAATCTTCGAGCCCTACAGGAGGCTCGATACCCCCCGCAATGGTTCCGTTACCAGCAGCGATGAGTTCTTGAGTCCTAACTCTGTGGTCGTTCCTCATCTCGAGACCATGCCTGCGCGCGTCTTCCACGAGAAGGGCGATTGGATTGCGCCGCGGTTCAGCACCGTGCTCCGCACCGATGACTCGGTGTTCCTTCCGGAGTACCTGGCAGCTTGTGTGAACGCCGACTTTAACAAGGGCCCGTCGTCGGGTGTTATCATTCCGAACCGTTCGATCCGCGACATCAAGATTCCTTTGATTTCGAAGGAGCAGCAGTCTCGGCTGGTTGAGGTCCTCGGCGCGTTGGATTCGTTCACTGCCGAGATCGACGCTGCCGCCGAGAGCATTGAGGCCGTGTCTGCCAAGCTGCTGAACGAGGTGTTCAACGATGCTTAAGAACAGCGCGAACGACATGGGCTCGACGGCTCAAGAGATTGCGCGTCTGACTGCTCAGCTTGAGGAAAGGACGTTGCGTCTTGAAGAGGTTTCAGCTCGCCTGGAGGCAATGGAGGCTCTTCTTGACGAGCAGGAAGCTGCAACCGAGAATCTGCAAGCAGAGAATGATTCGTTGAACGATCGTATCGATGAGCTCAAGATGTGCAACGACGACTTGCACTTGAGCCTGGCGCAGTCTGAGGAAGATCGCATCGATGCTTACGCTTATAAGGCACAGCTCGAGAAGTTCTACGCGACTCCCCGGAATCAGGAACCTGTGGGAATCGATATTGATTCGATTCCCACGCCATCGAGTGTTGTCGAGATCATCGAGATTCTGAAAGACACCGACACCTACGGGGAATTGACTAAGTACATCGTGCTCACCGATGCTGAAAAAGCACTTGCTAACGCAGCAATTCTGGATCAGAAAGATCACTTGGATATTTATGCCCAGAACCTGTGGGAAACGGTTGTGGTTTTGCACGATTACGTCAAGGAGTGCGTTGAATATGGGTTCCAAGGGAATTTGCACATGTACCTGCTAGACAAGGGCGTGCATGGCCGCCAGCTGGCTCCGAATCGGCACAAGGCAAACGAGAGTGAGACCGTACGCTCAAACCCTAAACGGCGTCGGGAGCGCACCTTCCCGGTGCCTAAGGAGGTCGATGCCGCTGAAGAGAAGTTCATGACTACGCACTTCGATCTCGGTACGAAGGACTCGAATGCTCCGCGAGTGTACTATCACGCAGATGTGCACACCACCGGCAAAGCCTACATTGGTTACATCGGCCTACATCTGAACAACACGATGACTAACTAGCTCCCACTTTCCTGGTAGAATCCCTACCAGGAAAGTTCAGGTTTTATTTTCGAAGCCCCTCTCTAGAAGTAGTCGATTGCCATTGGTGCAGCGAATTCCATCCGCTATCAATCAATGCCACGTTCTGAATTCAAGCCAACGTTAACTGGAATGCATCTGAGACTTACCCCCATTGGATGCCCGTCCGGTTGAAGGTTCTGAGCATAAAAATCAGCGATAAATCGCCAGCACTCTGAGTACTGCCGCAGGACCTTCGATCTCAGACTCCTCATTCAGTGGCTGTTCATACGATTGTTCCTTTTCCATACGACGTCGCGCTTTGCGGTTCAACAAATTCATCCCCGGAATGTTGAACAACGGATAGCGTTGACCCTCCGGAAATTTTTTCTCAACCTTCCCGAGTACAAAGGCTTCACACTCAATGTCACCCAGATCTAGTCTCAAATACTCTGAATCGAGTTTGAAGAGATAAGTCTGCAGCCCCTCGTCTACCTCCCCCATACAAACTATCGATTTTCCTGCGAGATTACTTATCTTCCTGATTTGGTCAATCGTCTCTTGACTAACTGAATCGTCAGGCCCGGAAAATACTCTGAGCACTTCTCCTATGTCGGCTATCTCATCAGGTTGCGCGATAACTTTTCCAAGCATCGGAATCGAAATCTCACAATCAACCTCAATGAAACTTCGCGGCTCCACTTCACTGAAACCCAGCGGATGCTCCAAATCCACAATGGTCGCGTCCAAGTGAGAGAAAAGGTGATTGAATTTAGATTCCGGCGTCATGGCACGCTGATAGGAACTCTGACTAGTAGAGTCCGCATCGATATTTCCCCCAACAGAACCTAAACCGAGTTTCCCTCCTCTAGATTTAGAATTCGAAGTCGTAACGTCCTCGCTTTCGATTAACCCGAAATCAATCTGGCTTACAAACTGATCGACCAACGATTCGTCCAGATACAAAAACTCTCGAAGCATCCCTTATTCCTCATCCCTCACTGCATACCGAGGCGCGAACTTCTCCATCTGTTCGTAAACGCGCAGTGTGGCTTCCTTTTGGCGGTCCGGCGGATAGTTGTACTTGCGCAGCAGTAGCTTGATAGTTCGCCGCAGTTTTGCCTTGACGTCATCGCGCACAGTCCAGTCTGTGCGAGTGTCACAGCGCATAGTTGCAACGAGCTGGCGTGCAATTTCCGCCAAAACGTCATCACCCAACACATCCACTGCGGACTCGTTCTGGGAAATCACGTCGAAGAACGTCAACTCATCGTTAGACAGGGCTGGCGTGAACTTCTCGCCACGCTTGGACTCTTCAACAACTTCCTTCGACAACTTCACCAGTTCGGCGATAACCTCCGCAGCCGTCAACTGCTGATTTGTATAGCGCGTCATCACGTCACGGATGCGCTCGGAAAACAGCTTGCTGCGCACCTCGTTATTGCCAGTGGCATCGCGGATGCCTTGCTGCAGTTTGGTTCGCAGGGCCTCAATCGCCAACTCAATATTGGACTTGAGGTTCTTTTCGTCGAACCCCTGGGCCGCGATCTCTTGCAGGTTCGGCACATCCTGCCCAATCTCTGCGTAGATGTCGATCACCGACTTGCTCTCCGCAGAGTCAACAACAAGCTGTCCCAGCACGCGACGTGCGGTATCCGAGATAGGCTCGCCACGGCTCGCGCGATCCGAGGCATCCATCTTGATTAGCCACTGACGTACTTCGAGGTAGAAGCGTACGTCATCGCGAATATCCCCCGCTCCATCGGCAGTTACGGCAATCGCCCAGGCTCGTGCCAGCGCACCAGCCAACTGTCGGAAGCGTTTCGCCAATGGGCGTACCATCGGATCTTCTGGGTCTACGTTTCCTTCGGTCCGCGGCGAACGCAGGAATCCCACCGCAGTTGCAATCGCACCGTGCACATCGCCAGCAGCGAGCTTCTCCCGCCAGTCCACCTGCACCAATGCATCAATCTGCGTCAAAAAGCCCTTGGCAATTTCAAGCGTCTCATCGGCATGCTGACCAATGACCTTCCTGCCTTGCTTCTCCGCATCGACAGTGAATTCGGCAAGTGCTGCGCGAAGGTTATCGGTAAGCGGCGCGTAGGCAATGAGCAGGCCGTCTTCTTTACCTCGGAAGGTGCGGTTGACGCGCGCTAGGGTCTGCATCAACAAAGCGCCACGCAACGGACGGTCGATGAAAAGAGTGTGCAGTGGCGGCGCATCGAAACCGGTGAGCATCATGTCCTTGACGATGATGATTTCCAGCTCATCATCCGGATCTTTCATCCGCTCCTTGACTGCCTTAATTGCGCTTGGCCGACGCATGTGCTTCTTAATCTCCGAAGGATCGGAGGGGTTCGCGGAGTAGACGACTTTGATCTTTCCTTTGTCGTCAGCATCGTTATGCCAATCCGGTCGGCGCTCGATGATCTTCTCGTAGATTCGCGCCGCGATGCTACGCGTCGAAACCACCACCATTGCTTTTCCGGGGCATCCGATGAAATCTTGCATCACTTCACGGCGATCGTCCCAGCGCATCAGCAGATCGTCGACCAGAGTGTTGAGCCGGTCGTCCGTGCCGTACATCGCCTCCAATGCTGCGGTAGTCCGCTGAATCCGAACACGCTCAGATTCACTGAGGCCTTCCAAGGCTTCTTCAGCGGTGGCATCGATGTACTCGTCGGTAATCCGCTTAACTCGCGCCAGCGGAATCAGCCGGGGCTCGAAGTAGACGGGCACGGTGGCGCCATCGTCGACGGCACGTTGCAGATCATAGGTATCAATCTCGCCACCGAAGACGTCGCGGGTGTCGCGGTCACCTTCAGCAATCGGTGTACCGGTGAAGGCAATCATCGTCGCGTGTGGTAGCGCCGAGCGCAGGTGCGCAGCATAGCCGTCGGCGTTGATGTCGCCGAATCCATAGTGAGATCGATGCGCCTCATCAGCAATAACGATGATGTTGTGTCGCTCGGACAGAACAGGGTGCGACTTGTGGGCTTCGCGCTCATCCTTAGTCAGCCCGAACTTCTGCAGCGTGGTGAAGTAGATGCCTCCCGACGTCCGCGTTGCCAACGCCGTACGCAGCTCCTCCCGAGACTCCACCTGCTGCGGTTTCTCGGGCAGCAACGTACTGGAGAGGAAAGTGCTGTAGAGCTGACCGTCGAGTTCGGTGCGGTCATTGATAACCACAATCGTCGGGCTTTCCAGTTCGGAGCGTCGCATCACTGCGGCGGTGTAGATTTCCATTTCCATGGATTTGCCGGAGCCCTGGGTGTGCCAGACAACGCCCGCGCGACCGTCCGTGCGCACGGCTTCGATGGTCTTACCGACGGCCTTGGTCACTGCGAAGTACTGATGTGGCTTCGCAATGCGCATGACTAAGCCAGTCGATGCGTCATCGAAGGCTGTGAAGTCGCGCTGCAGCTGGGTGAAGCGCACTGGGTTGAATACGCCCCAGATGAGGTTTTCCAGGGCAAGTGGCGCCTGTCCGTTTTCGTCCGGCTCGTCCATCTTGCTGGGCACGCCATCGTCATCGACGTTCCATGGAGCCATGTGGTTGTATGGCGTGAACGGGGTGCCGTATTTCGCGTCAAGGCCGTCGCTGGCCACCACAACGTTTGCGAAACGGAAGGCCATCGGGAATTCATCCACATAAGTCTGCAGCTGGTTGAATGCTTCTTCAGCAGTCGACTTTCCGGATGGCTTCTTCAGCTCGAAGAACGCAACCGGCAGGCCGTTGATGTAGCACACGACGTCAAAACGACGCTCGTATTCAACATTCCGGATGGTGACTTGGTTGACTGCCTTGAAGTCGTTCTTGTTCCAGTCCGCGGAGAGGAAGTAGATTGTGGGATTCTTTGGCTGCCCGTCCAGGTCGTTGTACTGGATTCCCGAATAGCCGTTGACCAGAATCTCATGAATACGTAGATTCTCCGCGACGGAATCCTGTGACTTTGGGGTCAACAGTTCACCAATCGCTTGCTGAAGGAATTCCTCCGGCACACCCGGGTTCAGCGCACGGACGCTCTCATTGAGCGTTCCGCGGAGGACAATATCCTTCCAGCTTTCCCGCTCCCCCGAACCCGGCGCGACAGACGCACCTGCCAGTGGATGCCAGTCGTTCTCGCCGAGCTTGTCCAGGGTGAGCTGCTCCAACATGTCTTCGCTAAACATCAACGTCTCCTTCCTTTTGCTTTCCGGCGACTGCCTCAACGGCCTCACTTGCCTCGGCGACGGAGATCTTGCCATTCATGAGTAGCGGCAATAATTCATCGCGAGTACGCGCGAGGACTTGGTTCTCTTGCACAAGGGCGTTCATAGAATCACGAATAACCTGACCTTGTGCGGAGAACTCCAAACGTTTCGGCTTGGTAGGCCAAGGCAACTCGATGCCAGTGATTACCTTGGCATTCATGTTCTTTTGCACTGATCCAGTTGACACAGATTCGGCATAATTCTCGTATAGTTTCGAAATTAGAAAACCATACAAGTACAGCGCGTCATTACGATCTTTTGGTTTCAGGCGAACAAGATATGAGGCAAATACAGCCTTAATGTTTTCATCAACAATTGCGCATTTCCCTGGGTCGGCCATTCGAGCAACGACAATGTCGCCTTTTTGCAGCGCATACTTCTCAAAATCTTTAGACCCAATATTCACCTCGGGAACTGTGTCCCATTCAATCCATTTCTTCTTATTAATATCCATTACTCGGAGGAACTTCGGCTGGCCAGTATATTCACCTGCACTAGCAGTGTAACCATATTGAGTAGTCACTAAATCACCGAGTGAAGCAACATCTTTAGCGCCTTGACTCACTTTAATCCATAATGCAGAGAATAGTTTTGATTTAATATCGAGCACCTGCCGATTCGCCGCGATTTTGTCATCCAAGGCGCCGAGGACATCGGCGATAGCCGTTTGCTGTTTGGCATCTGGCAAATAACCAAGATCAAGACTCCGAATATCAGCAACGTTCAGATGGGGAACTGTCGAACCAGCAGAAAGCGCTTGAATCTGATTTTGAATTAGGGGTTCTTTCAGCTTGTACGCTACGAACCTCTGCGCCACATTAGATTCCGCCCTGATAAGCACAGTTCTTTGGCCAGGCGCAATGTTTGCTTCCTTGGGGACCTCGACCACCGGCCCAACTGGTGCCTCTCGAGCAAACAGAATGTCACCTGGACGCGGTTTCATTCTTTTAGTCCACTGTTCAAACGTCTCACGAGAGATACGCCGAGATTCTTGGTAGTTAATCTCATTGCCACGCATTGCTCGCGTGCCTACAGCAAAGTACTCTCCCTTTTCATCTATCGGAGCAGTCTTGTGCTCGCAATCAACAATCCGCGCAATTTCACCCAGAATTGTCACTTCAACCTCCCTAGCTGCTCGCGCACTACCGCACCCAAGCGAGCGGACTCATCCAATGCAGCGGTCAATTCCTTCGTCAGGCGCGCAATCTTCTCGTCGATAGGCTCATCATCTTCTTCCGCCTCCGGCATGCCCACATAGCGGCCCGGCGTTAGCGCATAGCCAGCCTCACGAATTTCCTCGATGGTTGCAGACTTGCAGAAACCGGCAACGTCCTCATACTCCCCTTCGGCAGACTCACGGCCGCGCCAGGTGCGGAAAGTATTGGCGATGCGATGAATGTCCTCGTCAGAGAATGCACGCTCCGTGCGATCAACCATGTGGCCGAGCTGGCGGGCGTCGATAAGCAAAACCTCACCACGGCGATCGATGCTGCCCTTCTGACCTGTGGACTTATCCTTATCGAAGAACCAGACACACACCGGAATACCTGTGCCGCGGAATAGCTGTGCTGGCAGCGCCAACACGCAGGAGACCACATCATCTTCGACCATGTTCTTACGAATCTCGCCCTCACCCGAGCTCTGCGAGGTCATGGTGCCATTAGCCATCACCACACCGGCGGAACCACGCGTACTCAGTTTGGAAAGAATGTGCTGCATCCACGCGAAGTTCGCGTTTCGTACCGGCGGAACACCGTACTTCCACCGCTTATCCTCTTCGTTGCGCACCCAATCCTTGATGTTGAATGGAGGGTTCGCCAGCACGTAATCCATCTGCGTACCCGCGTGGATATCACGTGCGAAAGTATCAGCCCAACGCTGGCCCAAGCCGGCAGCGCTAATGGCGTGAATGGCAAGATTCATCTTGGCCATACGCCAGGTGCGCTCATTCAGCTCCTGGCCATAAACCACAATGCTGCTGCGGTCACGCTTCGTAGCCTCCAGGAACTTCTCCGCCTGCACGAACATGCCACCCGAACCACAGCAAGGGTCATACACGCGCCCCTCAGTTGGCTCCAAAATTTCTACTAAGGTTCGCACCACGGACTGCGGAGTATAGAACTCTCCGCCCCTCTTACCCTCGGCTTTTGCGAACTTATCCAGGAAATACTCATACACTTCACCGAGAAGATCGCGAGCCTTCTTTTCCTTAGTGGAGCCGAAATAGGTCGAGCTGAAAAGGTCGACCAGCTCCCCCAGGCGGCGCTGGTCAATATTCTCCGCGCCGTAAATCAACGGGAGCGTACCCACCAGAGACTCGTTGTCCTGCATCACATGTTGCATTGCAGCATCGATGAGCTTGCCAATCGACTGTTGCTTGCCGCCTTCGCCTAGACGACCTTTGGAATTAGCCGTCAGGAATTCCCACCGAGCTTCGGGATCAACCCAGAAGACATTCTCACTGGTGTAGGAATCAATATCTTCCAGGTCTTCCTGGATTACCTCCTCATCGAAGCCCTGCTCCTCCAGTTCAACGCGAATCTCCTTCTGACGCTCATCAAAAGAGTCCGACACATACTTCAGGAATACGAGCCCCAGCACAACGTCCTTGTACTGCGAGGCATCCATGGACCCGCGTAGCTTATCCGCGGACTTCCACAGCATGTCCTTAATCTCACTCATTGTGGAAGGAACCTTGACCGCTTCCTTCTTCTTTCTTGCCATTACTTCGTTTCCTTAACTCTTAGATTTAGCTATCTGATTAAGCTGTTTAGATACGATTTCCGAATCCTCGCCAAGCAGCGATTACTCCGGTGCCGCCCGAATACCGCCACTTGCCAGCGACACACCGAAGTCACGTCGGAAAGCGGAAATGCCCTCGAGCTGCTCAAGCAACTCTGCTCTACGTGCATCCACCTCACGCATCACTGCTTCGAACACTTCCGCATCCCGCTGCTCAATTACGGGCACCTGCCACGCCTTCTTGTCCTTGGTCTGCGCGTGGCCCAGCTGCTCCGCCAACAGATACGGTGATGTGACTTCCTCAAGAGGGGTCTTGCTCCGAGCCCTGGTCTTCATACACCGCAGAATCTGGGCAGGTGCCTCGACCAGCGAGCCTCCTTGCGCATCAACAATCGCAACGGGCTTATTGAGGTAAATCCACACCACGTCACCGGGCTCGGTCAGGGTTGAGCGAGGCAGCTTCACACTGATATCGACGATGTTGGCTTTCCGTGCTCCGGCTGGCGCGAGCCCGCTCAGTTCGCTTCGACCAATAACCGGGATGGTTCCATCCGGGTTTCCAGTATCCAGGTCCTGCAGCTTCGATCCCTTGATGACCTTCACCAACGGTGCCGGCTGTTTGGTCGCCTCGGTCCAGCTAAGGAGCTTTCTGCGGTGAATCTCGTAGGGATTGCCCGCCTGCTGGAGGTTCGGCACACGCGACAAGTCGACACCCACCGCGTCGGCCTGGAGTCGCAACTCGGCGATTGTTGCGATTTCCTCCTTTTCGGATACCCGTTCGCGGATCGGGCGCAGCGAATTCCGCATGCGTAGGTTCTCGTCGGTGAGCACCAGTGAGTTATAAAACGCGTGCTGACGAGGAGAAACCTCATCATTGACCGCAGCCAAGACATCCATCACGAACTGACGCGGGCGAGTACCACTGAAATCGAGGGAGGAATAATCTGCCAGAATGACAAGATCGGAATCGAACTTCTCTGGATCTCGCGTTCGCAGAATCCACAGCGCGAGCTGGCTCTGCCCAAGACTTCTCGTCCACCCATGAGGAAACAGCGCCGCATACCGCAGGGAAGAATGCAGATTATTCTTCGAACCCCACAGAAAGTTCCTTCGTTCAAGGTTCACCACAGCATTGCTAGACTCAATGAGGAGCTCAGCCGGAGCAATAACAACGACGCAGCCCCGCGCATCGAGTCCCGATTGCACGTAGCCAATCTGATCGAAGAGCTCTTGGGCGTCGTCCTGCTTGGCGCTTGCCCACTGAAGGAATGCGACCGCAGACGGGTCCCATTCATCAGTTACTTCCAGGACTTCGATTCCACGCGCTAGGCTCAGGCAGAGCTCTGGAGTGAAATCGTCGTGTTCAAAGCCAATACCGAGTGGCGACTCGTGGGATTCAATAGCGTGCTGCGCCCACGCGCCGCCACCTGGGCCAAAAGCAAGAACCTCCCGAGTCTCCTTATCACGGTGCAATTCCTTGATGAGCTCCGAGCCAATGGCGGCAAGTAGCGCCTCTGCGTTCTCGACGAGCGCTTCTGGCGTTTGCGAGCGACGACGCCGGATAATCTCGACGAGCACTTTGGTTGCGGAAAATGCCGCTTCAGCCAGGATATTTGCGGAGGTCACCGCGTGCTCCAGGTCGCCTTCCAAAATCTCAGATGGCACCAGTGACTCCGAGAACAACTCATCACGGACAGTCTCCGGGGTTACCTCCTCACCGCCACGGGCATGTGCAACAAGCGCCGCCCACACTCGAGGATCCTCGACAGCTTCGTTAAACAAGTCGCTGTAGAAAGGCGCATCCGCAACAGCATCGGAGTTGTTTCCGTGGTCAGTCTCAACGAGCCACTTTGCTACCTCGATAGCATCAAACTTCAGTTGAGTATCTCTCGCTGCAGCGGATTCAACTGGCAATAGTGGTTCCGGGAAAGGAGCATCGGACCCGCCGGAGTGACGCTTGCGCCACATAGTTACTAATGGACGCTGGACATCCGCTAAGTCAGCAATGCGTTGCATTGAAACTGTTAGGGCGGGCATCTTCTTCACCTCACTCTCGGAACTCGATTTCCTTTTCTTTGTTCGAGATTGAGATTAGCCCAGTTTAAAAGCTGTAATATGTTCATAGCTGTTAAGGGTACTTAACAGTCATTCCCAGATAAATCTATGTACGAGGAAAACAAAAGCGCAGAACCGCTTGGCATCATGTCTCCAAGCGGATCTAAACCTCCAACGCGTAGTAAATCGGTTCCAGACCGCTTGGGTCGGAGTTGACGCGTCGTTAAACACGCAACGCATTACGATGCCCCCACCTGTCATCACTCTCCCCGCACCTACGAGTATCGGTGGCACAGGCTGATTTCCGGCCGTGGCCATTACGCATAATTGCCTCTGCGGTGGGATAATAAGCGGCATGCCTAATCCGTGGATCAACAACGCGACAACCGAAAAGATTGTCATCGTCGGCGCTGGTGGTTTTGGGCGAAACGTGGTCAGCTTCATCAAGGACATCAACGACTACGCAGCAGCCAACGGCCTACCACCGCAGTGGGAAATCCTAGGCATTATTGATGATGGCACCCCAGACATGACCTTTTTCCACAAAATGGGCGTGCAACTCTTGGGCAAAACCGAAATCCTCGCGGACTTGCCCAAGGGGGCCTACTACACAGTCGCAATCGGCAGCGGCGCAGCTCGACGTTCGATTGCGCAACGCGCAGATGCCGAAGGGCTCATGCCTGCTACCCTGGTTCACCCAGACACCAGCATTGGCGCGCTGGTCACACTCGGCGAGGGCACAGTCATCTGCCCCGGAGCGCGCCTGACCTGCAATATTGAGGTAGGCAAGCACGCCCAAATCAATATGAATGTCACAATCGGCCACGACGCGGTACTGCGGGACTACTGCACAATCTTCCCGCTCAATGCCGTGTCGGGCTTTGTCACGCTTGGCGAAGCCTGCACCCTAGGCGCCAACTCCGTAATCAACCCCGGCCTCACCGTTGGCGAGGGAGCGTACATCGGATCCGGAGCCGCAGTTACTAGCGATGTCGATGACTACACCGTTGTCGCCGGTGTTCCTGCAAGTGTGATTAAGAACCTGCGCTAGCCGAGACGTCCTTCTCCGCCGAATTCTCATCCGACGAACCGGTGAACTCGGTCATAGTCACTTGCCCCTCTTCCGAGATCCCTTCACGCTTGAGCACCACCAAGATCGTGTCGAGCAGAATCTTTGCATCGAGCAGTAGCGACCAATTATCCACGTACTGCACGTCGTACTCGAAACGTTCTTCCCAGGTGATGCCATTGCGGCCCGAGACCTGGGCAAGCCCAGTAATTCCCGGTGGCACCTCATGGCGGCGTGCTTGGCGCGGCGAATAGCGCTCTAGGTACTTCATGCGCAGCGGACGCGGGCCAACGAGGCTCATGTCGCCACGCAGAACGTTAAAGAGCTCCGGGAGCTCATCCAAGCTTGTGGACCGAAGGAATTTTCCCACCTCGGTGAGGCGGGACGCATCGTCGACAAGCCCCTTTGCCGGATTGACGTGGTGCATCGTCCGGAACTTGAGGATATTAAACGGCTCACCATCCTGGCCCGGGCGTTCCTGGCGGAATAGGACTGGCTTTCCCATCGAAAGTCGCACTGCCAGAGCCGTAGCGCCCATAACTGGCGACAGCACAATCAAGCCTGCTGCAGATGCCGCGATGTCGATGCCACGCTTAATTACCCGTTGCGCGCGGATGCTCAGTGAATCCATTGGTCATCTCCTACTTTTCGTTGAACATTTCGCGCAAGAACTCCGCGGCACGCGCATCGACTTCCGCATTGGAACGGTTCCTGACCAGCCAACCAACCGCACCCACTACACCGGCCGCGGCAAACGACGCTGCCGCAACGCGCAGCTTCCTGTTGTCATTCTTGTTGTCAGGCGCACTTTGCTTGACGACGGCCACCGCTGGCTCCGGCTCCGGCACAACCGGCCCCGCGGTATCGGTGACCATGACTGGTTCGGGCTCGGCTGCGGGTTCTGGTTGCGGCTGCTCATCCAGCTCTGGTTCTGCCGATGCTGCGTCCTTGCGCCGTAGGCTCAGCATTGTAAATGCTGCTGCAAAGCCAAATAGCCATAGCGAACGGGAATCGTAGTAGTAGCCGGAAAAAACCTGTGCCACAAGAACCGCTAACGCCACAGCTGCGGTCAGACCAGCTTGAAGAAACTTGAATAGGTGGCGACAGGCGATTGCCAGCACAACCAGCACAATCACAAACAGGCCGATACCTATGACACCCGCTTCAGACCCGACTGTGTAGAAGATATTGTGCGGATGCTCCAGTGGACGTGAAGACCTCGGTGTCGACAGCACAACGAAGCTATGCAGGCCTCCACCAAAGATGCGGTGTTCACCCATGATTCGGAAAGCTTCATCATGGAGATAACCGCGTCCGGAATCATGTTCTTTTTCGAAGGTCAACTGGATAAAGCGCGTCTTAAAGTATTCTTCAATCTCGGTACCTGCGATGAACCGCGAGTATCCATACGCGACCGCTGCGGCGACTGCGACGTAAAAAACAGTCGCCCACTTCCAACCCCAGTGAAAAAACACAGCTATTGCGGTAAAGAGGACTACCACGGTGGTAGCAACCAGTACACCGCGGCTTCCCGACGCAACGAGACCGTAAGCAAATGGTGCAGCAAACAAGAGAACTGCCCACATGAACTTACGCCACAGCATGAAAAACACAGCTGCCGCGATGCCGTACAGCATGAAACGGGCAAAGACATTCGGTCCACCGCCGAACGCCGTCATGCGCCCGACATATTTCGGACCAGTAATGCCACCGTAGAGAAAAATAAGCGAGCAAATGACTACTGCTAACCACAGCCATACCAGTGCCTGAGGATGCAAATAGAACAGTATTGCTGACATCGTGGCGATGAGCCCAAGCGTTATCAACGCAGTAACGACAGGAGCAACTTCGGCAGCTTCGGGGGCCCACAGTCCGGACAGCATCATCCAGAACAACCAGGCATAGAAAGCCACTAATGCCCACACGGCCATCGGCCACTGCTTTACATTGCCAGCGCCTTTCATCGCATTCAGCCAACTCTGGCGCTGCGCTTCTGGGGTGCCGATGGCGGTAAGGATTGCAACGATTACCAAAATCGGCAATGCAAGAGAGAGATTAGGAAGCGCCGAAGAGACGTCCTTCATCGTCGTGTCGCCAACGTAGAGGACACCAGCAAACATTCCCGCGGCCACCACAATAAACAGCGACTGCAGTATTGGTTTTCGCTGTTTTACAGTTTCTCCAGCTACCTCTGTAGAAGTCATCCCAGCACTTCCTTCAAAACACCTATCACCCGCGCGACGTCGTCATCGTCCAGCGCCGGACCACTAGGAAGAGTAATGCCACGGGAGAAAAGATTCTCAGCGGTGCCGTTGATGGTCGCTCGCGCGCCTTCATACACCGGCTGTAGGTGCATGGGCTTCCACAGGTGACGAGCCTCAATGTTGGCCTCACCCAGTGCTGCAACCACGCTGTCTGGGCTCAGGACGCCCTTATCGACGGCCTCCTGCGGCAACACAATTGAGGTCAGCCAGCAGTTCTCGGTGAAACGCTCGTCGGAGTCAGAGAGCAAGCGGGTACCTTTACCAGGGGCATCGTCGTCAAGCGAGGCGAGCAAATCGATGTACGCATCACGAATCTGGCGGCGGCGAGCGATCATGTCGTCCAGACGCGAGTGCTGCGCCCGCCCCAGTGCGGCGAGCAGACTGGACAGGCGGTAGTTGTAGCCGATTTCGGTGTGTTCGTACCAGGCGACGGGCTGACGCGCCTGCGTGGAGAGGTAGCGCGCGCGGGCGATGAGGTCAGCATCGTTGGACAGCAGCATGCCACCGCCGGAGGTGGTCATGATTTTGTTGCCGTTGAAAGACAGCGCGGCGGCACGGCCGAAACTGCCGGCCGGCTGACCATGGACGCTGGCACCGAGCGCCTCGGCGGCGTCCTCGATGAGCGCGATGCCGAGTTCTTCCAGGCGTGGCGCGAAGGCCGGGTAATCGGCGCAGCGGCCAAAGAGGTCCACAATCATCACGGCGGGAACGCTCTTGCCCTCGGCAAGCAGCTCATCGACGGTGCGGAGCAGCAGCTCAGGGTCGATGTTTCCGTCCTCTGCGGCATCGACGAACACCGGCGTAGCACCAACGTAAGCAATGGCGTTGGTCGTGGCCGCGAAGGTCATGGTGGAAACCGGAATGTAGTCACCTTCACCGATCCCCAGCGCAAGCAGCGCCAAGTGCAGACCAGCGGTGCCAGACGACAGCGCGAGCGCGAGCTCAACACCGCAGCGCTTGGCAATCTCCGCTTCAAACGCGTCTACTTCGGGGCCCAACGGAGCCACCCAACCAGAGTGGAGCGCGCGAACGACGGCCTGTTCTTCTGCTTCGGTGACTGTCGCGAGCGAAAGGAAGATCCGCTCATTGGGCTTGTTAGCGTCGGCGTTAGTCATTACTTCTGCACCTTTCGGACGCGGTTGAGTACCTCGATGAGCTGGTTGTACAGGCTGTCACGGGCAAAACGCTTCTCACCCAGTTCGCGGTTTCGCTGTCCCGCTGCGCGCATCTCATCGCGGTCGGAGATGATCTCAGCGAATCGCTTGGCCGCGGTCGGAATATCGCGCGAGAGACGCCAACCGGCATCGTGCTCGGTTGCGGCTTCCTCCAGCCAGCCACCATGGTTGAACACCACCGGACGCGATGCGGCCATGGCATCGAAGACCTTGTTCAGGGAGTTGCCCTCCAGGCAGGGGTCATCACGCAGCGGCGATAGCGCGATATCGGCGGCAGACACGTACTTGGCGACATCTTCCTTCGGCTGACGGCCGAGGAACATCGCATCGGCATCGAGGCCAGCGTCCTTGGCGCGCTGGTACAACGCATCCGAGTCGCTTCCCTGTCCCAGCAGGACAAAACGCACATTCTCCACGCCATCACGACGCAGCTGCGCCGCCAAATCCACAAGCCACTCCAGCTGGTAGGACATGCCAAAACCACCGGCATAGACAGCTACCACGTCATCGCCCCAGCCCTGCTCCTTTCGGAAAGCTGTACGCTGCTCGGCCGGGACATCAAAGCGCTCAAAGTCCGACGCATTCGGAATGACGGTCACGCGCTTCTTCGGAGCGACCTCTTTGACGCCATCGGCCATCGACGGCGACAGCGCCACGACCTCGCTCGATGCCGCATAAAATGCCTTCTCCAGCTGCTTGGCCAAGAAAATTGCCACCGGATTATTGAGGTAGCCCAACTTGATCGGCACCTCTGGCCACAGGTCACGGATCTCCGCCACCAACGGCGCACGCTGGGTAAACTTCGCCACGATTCCCGGAACCGCCACAGTCAGCGGGGTCGAGGACGCGTAGATCACGTCGGCAGGCACACGGGCAGCGACCGCGGAGGCGCGCACCAGGAAGTTCAAGAAACTGACGATACGCTCGCGCTTCGACATTTCATTGCGGTACGGAATCGCTAGACGACGCACGTGGATACCATCAACCGTTTTATCCATGGCCTCATCGCGACCACAGATCATTGTCACCTCGTGGCCTGCGGCGGCCATTCGTCGGGCAAACTCGTAGGGTCGGGAACCACCCGGCTCACCGGGGAGAACAAAGTGCTGGTGGATATAAGTGATTCGCATTGTTTAGGCTTCCTCGATTACGTCGACGGGGAGTTCTTCGGTGGTAGTTGATGGATTCTTCTGGCCTCCGCTTGGCTGCATCAGCGCCACTGCTGCAACAGCGGCTGCTGCAAAGTAGACAATTGCGCTGGTCCACGCGAGACCGAGGGCGTCTCCGAGAAGAATGCCCATCGGGTAACAAATGACAGCGATAACGGCGGAAATGACCTCCACTCGGCCAATTCGACGGGGATTGTCGCTGCCGAGAATTTCACCGCACAGGTGTCGGTAGCAGCCGAGCACCACGGCCGCGATAGTCAGTGGCAGCACCAACTCCCGGGAAGGCTCAAACTCATGGCCGAATACCGGCACGATGAGGAAGTAGAGTGCCACCCCACCGAGCGCACCAAGTGCTCCGTACGCTGCAGTGACTATGCCAAGGTGGCGGAGCACACGAGATGGGGTGAGTTCGCGACCTCTCTGGTCGCTGGTGCGTTGATCGGCGACCGACTGCGCGACCCAGTACAGCGGTTCCGTCGCCGTAGCCACGACTACAAAAAGACCTAACGATGCCGGAGACGCCAGCGCCGGAAGTAAAACGCGACCCAAGCGTGTGGTCGTCAGCGGTCCTAGACCCGACGCGATGAAAGGGGCATTTGTACGAGCCGTCTCTACCACTCCACCAACACGGGAGTCGGTATGCTCGCGTGACTTCGCTAGCGACCAGCTTGCCAGGGGCAGCGCTGGGAAGATATAGGCTGCAGCCCACCAGCGCCAGTCCTCGACTCCTGCGAAATACAGCGCAGCACTAATCAGCAGTACCGAGCCTTGGAAGCAGACGAATACCGCGACAAAGAAGGACACTCGGTGCCGGCTGATAGCCATGGCGCGAACCATGGAAAACGACACGGTGACCAAGGCGACAACGCCGGCCATTGCCGTCCACGGTCCGTAGACGATACCGGCAACGACACAGGCAATCAGCGCGACCACAGTCATGGCGATTCCACTCGGAATGAGACCGTGATCGTGATCATCGCGGCGCAGCAAAAGCCGGTCCGCACCGAAACCGACAAATGGCGCCACGATATAGGCAAACTGCAAAACGGTAGCGACCTCGCCTCGACCGGCGGGCCCCAGCACTCGCGCGGAAAAAATACTGACCACAAAGGCGACGACTGCGGCGAGCGCTGAAGCTGCCGAAATCGTCGCAACTGTTCGAACTCTCTGCGCCAGCTGCCCGGGGTTAGAGGAGCTGGTGGTTGTCACGGCGGGGAGTCATCCTAACTATCTTGCTTTCGAGCTAGCGGTCGCAAGTGATTGTGCACTACTGAGATGCACCGCAGTACTGTTTTCCGAGCCACCGTGCTCTGCAAGCCAACGACGTGCAGCATCGTGATTATGTGTGCACGGAAGAATCCGCGAATTCAGACGTTCCGGCTCGACACGTACCTCAGTGATTAGCGGATGACGGTCACCAATCTTGGGAACCTCACGGTCATCAACCAAGTCCTCGGAGATCTTTTCACCTTCACGGAGACCCGTGTAGACAATCTCTACGTCTGCGTCATGGAGCTTGATGAGGTTCTCCGCCAGCTCAGCAATCTTGACCGGCTTACCCATCTCCAGCACCAGAGTCTCACCGGACTCTGCAATAACGGTAGCCTGCAACACCAGCTGCGACGCCTCCGGAATGGTCATGAAGTAGCGCTGAACGTCAGGATGCGTCACGGTAACCGGCCCGCCCTCTTCAATCTGACGCTGGAAAGTCGTAATGACCGAACCTCGCGAGCCAAACACGTTACCGAAGCGGACAGATGCCCAGACACCTTCATGGGTGCGCCCCATGTGCGCAGTCAGGCGTTCCGCGGCACGCTTGGATTCACCCAGAATCGACGCCGGATTCGCAGCCTTGTCCGTGGAAATATTAATAACCGTTGAAACATTGGCCGCAGCCGCTGCATCCAGCACGTTCTGCGTGCCGATGACATTGGTTTGCACCGCTTCTGCAGGGTAGCTCTCCAGCAGCGGCAGGTGCTTCAGAGCTGCAGCATGGTAGACAACATCGGGCTTGCGCTCGGTGAAGATCTGCGTCAGCATTTCCGCGTCTCGGATATCAGCCAAGACAGTATCGGAGCCGTCGAGAAGCGCCGACCCCGTCAACGACAGCTGCGTGGCATGCAAGCCGCCCTCATCGCGATCCAGCATGATCAGTTCTGCCGGCTCAAAGCGGTGAACCTGTCGGCAGATCTCGGAACCGATAGAACCGCCAGCGCCCGTGACCAGCACCTTTTTACCGCGAATAATGGAAGCAACCTTGGATTCATCCAGGTGCAGCGGCTGACGGCCAATGAGGTCGGCGATGTTAATTTCGCGCACCTGCGCGGTAGCGACAGCGCCACGGTGTCGCGAGTACTCCTCCACCGGAGGCAGAACGAGCAGACGCAGCGAAGATTCCTCACAGATGTGGTTGAGGACATTAATGCACTCAGTGGACAGTGGCTCATCGGTAGCAATGATGACCGACTGCGCCGAAGTGCGCGATGCAGCTTCGCCCAGCTGATCAATGCCACGAATCACACGGAGACCGTGGATGCGAGAAATATGGTTCTCGCCGCTTTCATCGGGATCAACGATTCCCACCAAGTGGAAGCGGTTCTCACGGGAGATACCAGAATCCGTCAGGCTGTTGATAAAGAACTTGGCCCGCCGACCTGCACCGAGAACAATCAAGCGATCATCCGTCTGGCGGGAACCAAAGTTGTTGGTGATCCAGCGAGCGAGAGTGCGGGTATAAATACTCACCAAAGTCGCGACACAACCACCGGCAAACGGAACATACCACTCAATTTCCGGGAAGGTCTTCAGGACTTGAGCTAAACCAGTGGCTGCAGTGGCGCCGCCCATGCTTATGGCCAGCAGGACAATATCTTCAGTTCGGCTGCCGGGCCATACGCGTTGTGGGTTGGTGTACTCCCCGAGCAGCAGGCCTAGCAGGACGATGATGACTACGGCGACGGCGACAACCAAAAAATTAGTGCCTGATATCTCGGAGAACGATACCAATTCACCGCGGACGATTCCGTTGGTGGCGGACAGTGCAACCAGCCAAGCGAGTACATCAAATACACACCAGGCGAGCTGCTTCCAGTCTCGGATAAACATTCTTATGCCTTTTACTGCCGGTTAAATTTCTCAACGCATAATGCGTTCCTCAGGCTTGGCATACTATGCGATATAAACTACATTTACAGCCCCTTACTCCATAGGGCTACCCCACCATTCGGGTAGCCAAAAAGCCACCTTTTCCACCCATTATTCCCCCTGGTAAAACTATGTTTTACTAATATTTCACCGAGGCTTCAGTTTATTTACACGTGTATAACTGCCTATACGGCTTGACTTCTAACCTAATTACCTTCCAACAATTGCACTTAATGGAAGAACACCTCTCTATTAAGGCGTCTATGCGGGGAAGTATTTGCATAAATGCTCAAACAATCATTTTCGAGCAAAGGGTTACGCCTCCTTTAAAACCGAGGCGCGTCAGGCACAGAACGCTACTGATGATGGTGTCAATATGACCTGGGCGGAGCAGGCCATGCAGTTCTGGTAGGTCCACAAAGATAGCGAAGACCTGTCCAAATAAAAGTACCCCTACATGCACCCATATTAAATGCGTAACCCATATGCGTATTATTGATATATGTCGTCGCACGCCACACCAGAACCCCAATCCCCCACAACCAAACCGCCTACTAAGCCCGGCAAGAAGCGCCGCATGTCCTGGCATCGCAAGGCCGGCATGCCAGTGCGCTGGTGGTTCGCCTCCATCATCGTGGCAGCACTCATTCACCCTTTCGTCACCGATGGCCGTTGGCTGCTAGTACACCTCTTTACCCTCGGAGCAGTCACCAACTCCATCCTCATCTGGGGCCGCCACTTCACCGAGAAGTTACTGAAAATCGACGTACCCGATGGCAGTCGGAAGATTCAGTTGGCAAATATTTACCTGCTCAACGTAGGTATTGGCGCAACGGTCGTCGGCAAGCTAGGTGATTGGTGGCCAGTGACCACCGTCGGCGCGACGGTCGTCGGTGTCGCCGTCGCATGGCATGCTTTTTCCCTCGGACGCGACCTGATGGCGAAGCGCGATCGGCCATTCGCCATCTCCGTTGCGCACTACGTCGCGTCGGCATGTCTACTGCCCATCGGCGCTGCACTCGGCGCCATCCTCGCATCTCCGAAGGGCGAAGCGCTTCACGACGACCTCCTACTGGCACACGAAGCCGTCAACCTCATTGGTTTCCTCGGGCTCGCGGCCTGCGGCACGCTCATCACCATGTTCCCAGCGCTGTGGCGAACCCAGATGTCGCCGCATTCTCGCCCGAAGCTGGCACTAGCAGTACAACTCATAGGTATCGTGATTACCGCAATTGGTGCACTGACCAGCTCCAACTGGTTGGCCTCCGTCGGCCTTGGCATCATCACCATCGGCTGGGTCATAGCCGCCATTCCGTGGGCGCACAACGTCATGACTGTCGCTACAGATCCGCGCGACCGCCTCAGCTACCCGGCGCTGTCTGTTGCGGCTGCGGTCGTCTGGCTGATCGGCGCACTCACAGTCGCCACAGTCAAGGCTCTTGACGACGGCTTCGTAATCTCATCCCTTACGCTGCCGCTGGTAATCGGTTTCGGCGCACAGTTGCTTATCGGTATGATGAGCCAACTCTTGCCTGCCACCATCGGCGGAGGTGCTGGCCCAGTCTCTGCCGGTATGAAGGAACTTGACCGCGCGGGCGCATTCCGCTGGTCGACCATCAACGTTGGTCTGGCACTGTGGCTAATGCCGCTGCCTTCCTGGACCAAAGTGGCGGTCTCCGCAATGGTCTCCCTTGCCTTGGTGTCTTATCTGCCCCTTGTCGGCCGTGCCGCGAAGGCTCAGATTGGTGCGCTGAAAGAAAGTCAGAAGGCACGAGCCAATAAGGAAGCACCGCCGAAGCCTGTCGAACTGCACGCAACTGCACGTCGACTCAGTGCACAAACTACCGCCGCTCTAGCTGTATTGGGCCTGGTAGTGACCGTTGGCATTGCTCTAAGCGGTAGTGGCGGAGCGGGCAGCATTGAAACCACCGGTGATATCGCACCCACCGGCGAGACCGTCGAGGTCACGGTTACCGCCGACGATATGGCGTACGCCCCAAACATCATCGAAGCCAACCCCGGTGACCGCCTGGTCATCACCATGGTCAACGCTGATTCCCAGGTCCACGATCTGCGCCTAGCCACCGGCGAAGACACCGGACGTGTCGCCCCTGGCAACTCCGCCACCATTGAAGTGCCGGTTGTTCCCGGTGACATTGACGGTTGGTGCACTATTGCCGGGCACCGTCAGATGGGTATGACCCTCACAGTCAATACAGGTAGCACTGATCATTCAGACCACAGCGGACATGGCAATCACGCTGACCACGCCACTCCCGGCGCGCTCGGCAAAGTAGGCGAGCTGCCCGGCCCCGACTCTCCCACCATCAACCCGCTATTAGAGCCTGCCGAGGACGCAACGGTTCACCACGTCACACTGCGGGCCAGTGAGTTCACCGGCTACGCTGCCCCTGGCGTCGAGCAGCAGCACTGGGTCTACAACGGCAAACCGTTGGGTCCGACTCTGCGCGGCAAGGTGGGCGACGAGTTCGTCGTCACGCTCATTAATGACGGCACCATGAGTCACTCCATCGACTTTCACGCGGGCATTGTCTCGCCGGATGAGCCAATGCGCGACATTGCCCCTGGTGAACAGCTTGAGTACCGCTTCCACGCTGACCGGGCAGGTATCTGGATGTACCACTGCGCAACCATGCCCATGTCCATGCACATCGCTGCCGGCATGCACGGTGCTGTAATTATCGACCCACCGAATCTCACCGATGTCGACCACGAAGTTCTTCTGGTGCAGTCCGAAAGCTACTGGGGCGAAGCCGGCCCCGATGCCGACAAGGTCATGGCCGAGGATCCGGACATCTACAAATACAACGGTTATCCCGACCAGTATCTCACCCACCCAATTCGTATTCGCGCAGGTGAGACGGTACGTTTCTGGGTACTTGCCGCAGGCCCAAACAAGGGCACGAGCTTCCACATCGTCGGCACACAGTTCCATCGCGTGTACAAAGAGGGCGCGCTTTTGCTTGACGACGGCGTGGGTGGCGCCCAAGCCCTTGACCTCGGTGCCGCACAGGGCGGTTATGTTGAGGCCGAATTCCCGGAGCCGGGTACCTACCGCTTCGTTGACCACCAAATGGTGCATGCCGAAATGGGAGCACGCGGCGACATAGTGGTGAACTAAACCAGGGTTTACAACTTAATCGGAGCGTCGGTCGGCTCCACCGCGCGAGGCAGATTGGACTCGCCCATCAGGTACTGGTCCACAGCCTCGGCGCAGGCGCGGCCTTCGGCGATAGCCCACACAATCAAACTGGCACCGCGGCCATTGTCGCCAGCCACGAACACCGGACCGTCGAAGTTCTGCTCGATGTCGCTGCGCACGGCGAGGTAGTCGTCGTCACGCATCATCACACCGCGGTCGTCGAACTGAATACCCAGCTCATGCGGCAGGCCCCCGCGCTCCGGACCAGAGAAGCCCAGCGCGATGAGAACTAGGTCGGCATCGAGTTCGAAATCCGTGTCCTCCATAGGCACACGCTTGCCATCAATGACCTCGACCTCGTTGGCGGACAGGCCGGTCACGTGACCGTCCTCGCCGTGGAAGGAGACGGTGTTGACGTTGAAGACGCGCTTGCCCAGGGTCTCACCAGTGACGCGAGCGTTGAGGCCGAGCGCCTCGGTGACCTCTGGCGGTTCGGAACCGGTGATGGTGTACTCACCTTCTTCATGGGCAGTCGCCACGCGCCAGACCAGCGGGTACATCGGCCACGGAGTCGACGCCGCACGCGACTTCGGAGCACGCGGGCGAATATCGAACTGTGTGACGGACGCAGCACCTTGGCGCAGCGCGGTACCGAAGCAGTCAATACCGGTATCGCCGCCACCGATGACGACAACATTCTTGCCCTTGGCGTCAATCGGCGGGATGTCGAGCTCGCCTGCGGCAACGCGGTTGGCGCCCGGCAGGTACTCCATCGCCTGGTGAATGCCCTCAAGATCACGGCCATCGACGGGCAGGTCGCGGGCCAACGACGCGCCGGTAGCTAGGACCACTGCATCGAAATCGGCCAGGTCAGCGGCTGTCGGTGAGATGTTGGTGCGGAACTCAGTGCCCTCGATTTCCATCTGCTCGAGACGACGGTCGAGGAAACGCTGCTCCATCTTGTAGTCCGGTACACCGTAGCGCATCAGACCACCGATCTTGTCGTCACGCTCAAAGACCGTGACATCGTGCCCGGCGCGAGTGAGCTGCTGGGCCGCGGCAAGGCCCGCCGGCCCGGAGCCGATGACAGCGATGTTCTGGCCGGTGTCGAAAGTCGGCACAATCGGCTGCACCCAACCCTCATCGAAACCACGCTCGACGATAGCCAACTCGACATTCTTGATGGCCACAGCATCGTCGTTGATGCCGAGTACACAACCGCCCTCGCACGGAGCCGGACACAGGCGACCGGTCCACTCGGGAAAGTTATTGGTGGCGTGCAAGCGCTCGAAAGCCTCGTGCCAGCGGTTCTGACGAACCAAGTCATTCCACTCCGGAATGATGTTGCCCAGCGGGCAGGCCGAGTGACAAAACGGCACGCCACAGTCCATACAGCGGGTCGCCTGCTGTTGCACCTGCCCGTTGCTAGCCTCCTCATAGACCTCTTTCCAGTCCATCAGACGCAGCGGAACCGGGCGATGAGCAGGCTCTTCGCGCTGGAATTTCATGAAACCCTTCGGATCAGCCATTGCTTACTGCCTCCATGATTGCCTCGTTGATGTCAGCGTCGTTTTCCTTCGCCTTCGCAACTACGTCGAGAATTCGGGCGTAATCACGCGGCATGATCTTGATGAACTGTGCGGATGGGAACCGAGTCTTGGAACCTGTGAGCTTGCGGTGCTTCGACAGCGTGGCCTCCAGCCAGCTGATGTCCTCATCGTCGAGCGGCATGATGTCAACCAGTTCGGTGTTGATATTCGCCCGCGTTGCCTCGTTATCCAGCAGGTAGGCGATACCGCCACTCATACCGGCGCCGAAGTTGTGACCTACCGGACCCGCCACTACGACGCGGCCACCGGTCATGTACTCACAACCATGGTTACCGATGCCCTCGACCACGGCCGTGGCACCGGAGTTACGTACGCAGAAACGCTCACCGACGGTGCCGCGGATGAAGATCTCACCGCTGGTGGCGCCGAAACCAATGACGTTGCCGGCAATGGTGTCGGTAGTCAGATCCGCGGTCGGCGGTGCCGAACGTGAAGGTCGAACCACAATCTTGCCGCCGCACAGACCCTTACCGACGAAGTCGTTGGCATCACCCTCCAGCTTGATGGTCACACCGGCTGGCACGAAAGCGCCCAGTGAGTTACCGGCGGAACCGAGCAGATTGACGACGATAGAGTCGTCGGCAAGCCCCTGCTTACCTGCGACTTTGGTGACTTCGTACCCCAGGCGCGTGCCCACGGAACGATTCACATTGCTGATGGCGTGGTGCAGCGCCACTGGTGTCGGCGCCAACCCATTCGCGCGCGCCGTGCGCAGGGCGGGCTGCGCTTCGTCGATGAGGCGCTCGTCCAACGCACCCTCGAGGCCATGGTCCTGCGTTTTCGTGCAGTAGGAATCCTGGTCCGCGAAGAAGGGACTCTCCGCAACGTGCAGGATTCGCTCCAGGTCAAGCTTTGCGACGCGCGGAAGGTTGTCGAGGTCCTTGCGCGGACGCAGGCACTCGGCATGCCCGACCGCTTCATCGATGGTGCGAAAACCCAGTTCAGCGAGGTATTCACGGACCTGCTGGGCAATGAAAGTGAAGAAGTTAACCACGTGCTCGGCACGACCGGTGAACTTGCTCCGCAACGTCGGATTCTGGGTGGCGATACCGACCGGGCAGGTGTCCAGGTGGCAGACGCGCATCATGACGCAGCCCTCAACCACCAGCGGAGCGGTGGCAAAACCGAACTCCTCAGCGCCCAGCAGCATCGCGACCATGACATCGCGGCCGGTCTTGAGCTGGCCATCGCACTGCACTCGGATGCGGTCGCGCAGTCCGTTGAGCATCAAGGTTTGCTGCGTTTCTGCGAGCCCCAGCTCCCACGGGCCACCGGCGTGCTTGAGGCTGGTCAGTGGCGAGGCGCCAGTGCCGCCATCGTGGCCGGAGATCAGCACGACGTCGGCATGCGCCTTCGAGACGCCTGCGGCAACAGTACCCACGCCCTGCTCAGAGACAAGCTTGACGTGAATTCGAGCGCGCGGATTGGCATTCTTGAGGTCGTAAATGAGCTGCGCCAAATCCTCGATCGAGTAGATGTCGTGGTGCGGTGGCGGCGAGATCAGGCCCACGCCCGGGGTGGTGATGCGGACTTCCGCAATCCACGGGTAGACCTTATTCGGTGGCAGCTGGCCACCTTCGCCGGGCTTTGCACCTTGGGCCATCTTGATCTGGATGTCGGTGCAGTTGGACAGGTAGTGGCTGGTTACACCGAAGCGGCCTGATGCGACCTGCTTGATGGCAGAGCGCTTCCAGTCGCCGTTGGCCTCCATTTCGAAACGGTCTGGATCTTCGCCGCCCTCGCCGGAGTTGGACATGCCACCCAGGCGATTCATGGCGATAGCCAGCGTCTCATGTGCCTCCGCAGAGATGGAGCCGTAGCTCATCGCGCCTGTGGAGAAACGCTTGACGATGCTGGAGACCGGTTCGACTTCATCAATATCGATTGGCTCGCGATCCGAGGTGAACTCAAGCATGCCGCGCAGAGTTGCCAGCTGCTTGGTCTGCTCGTCGACCTTGTTGGTGTAGTCGCGGAAGACCGCGTACTGGCCAGTGCGGGTGGCATGCTGCAGCGTGTAGATAGTCTCTGGGTTGAATAGGTGGTACTCGCCTTCGCGACGCCACTTGTACTCGCCGCCGAGATCCAGCTCGCGGTGTGCCTGCTCTTCCGGACGCGGCAGGAATGCGCTGCGGTGGCGCGCTGCAACATCCTCTGCGACCTCATCGAGACCAATACCTTCCAGCGGAGAAACAGCGCCGGTGAAGTACTCGTCCAGGAACTCCTGCGACAGACCGACGGTGTCGGCCAACTGAGCGCCACGGTAGGACTGCAGTGAGGCGATACCCATCTTGGACATGACCTTCAGCACGCCCTTGGAGGCTGCCTTGCAGTAGTTCGAGCAGGCCTGATCCAGCGTAAGATCACCGAGCTGGTCCTTCATGCGCAGCTCATCGATAGTTTCGAAAGCCATGTACGGGTTAATGGCATCGGCGCCAAAGCCCAGCAGCATGGCCATGTGGTGCACCTCGCGGGCGTCGCCAGCCTCAATGATGAGGCTGGCGCGCGTGCGAGTGCGCTCCTCCACCAGGTGGTGGTGGACCGCGGAGGTCAACAGCAGCGACGGGATCGGCGCAAAGCGCTCGTTGGATTCACGGTCAGACAGCACAATCAGTCGGGCACCGCGGTCAATGGCCTCGGAGACCTCACGGCGGACACGACGGATGGCGTTGCGCAAGCCGCGGCCACCGCGAGCGACCGGGTACAGGCCGGAGATGACCTCGGCGCGGAACTCGGAGTAGTCCTCGTTCTTGCCCGCCTGACACAGGGTGACAAAGTCGTGGTTGTCCAGGATTGGATGCTCAAGCCGGATACGACGGGCGGCATCGGCAGTGGGCTCCAAGATGTTGGTCTCTGCCCCCAGCAACGTATTCATGCTGGTGATGGACTTTTCGCGCAGCGAGTCCAGCGGCGGGTTGGTCACCTGTGCAAACCGCTGCGAGAAGAAGTCGAACAGCATGCGAGGTCGGTTGGACAGCGCCGCAATCGGCGTGTCCGAGCCCATCGAACCCAGGCCCTCCGCGCCGGTGAGTGCCATCGGGCGGATGATTAGGTCAACGTCTTCTTCGGTGATGCCGAAGACGCGCTGTCGTAACACCGCGCGGGCATGCGGCATGTACTGGTAGCGCTCTCGTGGCAAATCGGCGATGTCGACCAGGCCTTCTTTGATCCATTCCTCGTAGGGCCCAGTGGCGGCCAGCGTGGACTTAATCTCCTTGTCCTCAATAATGCGACCGGCCTTCATGTCCACCAGGAACATACGCCCCGGCTGTACGCGCGTGCGCTGCACAATCTGCTCCGGCGGGATATCCAAGACACCAGCTTCGGAGGCCATCACCACCAGGCCCTCGTCAGTCACCCAAATGCGTCCCGGCCGCAGGCCATTGCGATCCAAGGTGGCACCGATGACCTGGCCGTCGGTAAAGCAGATAGCGGCGGGGCCGTCCCACGGCTCCATCAGGCAGGCGTGGTACTCGTAGAACGCGCGAACCTGCGGGCTGAGGTTGTCATCGTGCTCCCAGGCCTGCGGAACCATCATCATGACCGCATGCGGGAGACTGCGACCACCGAGATGCAGGAGCTCCAGGGCCTCGTCGAAACGCGCAGTGTCAGAACCGTTGGGGTCGCACACCGGCAGCGCGCGGTCGATATTGCCCAGCTTGCCAGAGCGAATCAGCGACTCGCGGGCGCGCATCCAGTTTTCGTTGCCGCGCACGGTGTTGATCTCACCATTGTGAGCGACGTAGCGGTACGGGTGCGCCAGCGGCCAGGACGGGAAAGTGTTCGTGGAAAAGCGCGAGTGCACGATGGCCAGCGCGGAAGTGACTTCCTTCTGCTGCAGGTCAAGGTAGAAATCCTTCAGCTGCGGGGTAGTGAGCATACCCTTGTAGACAATTGTGCGGCTGGACAGCGACGGGAAGTACACGGTGTCGCCGCCAGAGCCCTCGCCGGCGCCCCGTTCGCCCAGCTCACGCTCGCAGCGCTTACGCAGGAAGAACATCTTGCGGTCGAGATCAATATCGCTGAGCTGGCGCCCCTCGTAGTTCT
The DNA here is from genome assembly GCF_001838215.1 of Corynebacterium sp. HMSC061H03. Lineage (NCBI taxonomy): Bacteria > Bacillati > Actinomycetota > Actinomycetes > Mycobacteriales > Corynebacteriaceae > Corynebacterium > Corynebacterium sp. HMSC061H03. The sequence goes on along the minus strand of NZ_KV836090.1, from coordinate 43,391 downwards.
TCGCGGTAACGAAGAGCTGACGGAGCACTGGCATAGCCTGACGGGCCATCTGGCCGAGCCCTTCAGCGTCGATCGGCACATCGCGCCATGCCAGAATCTCGATGCCCTCTTCAGCGCAGATGTCTTCAATAGCCCGAATGGCATCGAGAGTGGCCATCCGCGCCTGCGGCAGGAAGGCGATACCAGTGGCGTAGGTTCCCGCCGGCGGCAAAATAACACCTTCCTTGCTCAGCTCAGCGCGGTAGTAGGCATCCGGAACCTGAATGAGAATGCCGGCACCGTCGCCGGTGGTCTTCTCCGCACCGGCAGCACCGCGGTGGTCGAGGTTGACCAGTGCCTGAATGCCCTTTTCCACAATGTCATGGGTCTGGCGACCGTAAATGTCGGCAACAAAGGCCACGCCACACGCATCATGTTCGTTCGACGGGTGGTAGAGACCTTCCCTCTGAGGACCACGAGGCAATGCGGTCGCTGTTTCGGTCAGAGTCATGGCTGTCTTGGTTGTCATAGTTGTTTTCCCCTTGTAGGTGCAATGTGCCAATTGGGGGACACGGGTTATCTATATTTCCAACTGTTTTAACAATGTACTTTCATCTAGACGTATTGCAATACGTATTTAGGGAACTAGCTATATTTACCCACCCCCGAAGGAGCTAGACCGCCCTTCTTATTCGACTAAAACCGGGCTTTTACTACCCGCTTTAACCCCAAAACCCCCTAATCGAGCTACCACCCCCGCTAACTACGCACGGTTGTTCGATTTTTTAGCAGACCTCCCCCGTATCCGATCCGTTCCCACCGCTATGGTTAGCTCCATGCTCGCCAACTGTCGTTTCCGCTCGCCACTACAGGGCCTCGCCACCATTATCGGCGCAGTGGCAATCCTCAGCGGCTGCACAGCCCCCACAACCCCCACACCAGAGAGTCAGTCATACAGCCCGGCCCCGGCACCCGCATTTACACCCGAGCCAGCGGAACCCGCGCCCGAGATTCCCGAAGCGCCCCACACCCCAGACTCCCCCGGCACCCCAGCGCCCGGCACATCGCCTATCGACGGTGCCCGTAGCGCCCTCAACCAGCTGGAGATAAAAGGGCGCGCACCGAAAACCGGCTATGTGCGCGACGAATTCGGGCAACGTTGGAGCGATGACATCTCTGCCGAGTTTGGCCACAACGGATGTGACACGCGGAACGACATTTTGAATCGTGACCTTATTAATAAGGGGTACAAACCAAATACCCGCGATTGCGTCGTACTTTCGGGGCAACTACTGGATCCCTACACTGGCACGATGATTGAGTTTCAGCGCGGCCGCGACACCTCTTCCGCCGTGCAAATCGACCATGTCGTAGCCTTGAGCGACGCCTGGCAAAAGGGGGCACAGCAACTTCCACCTGAGGCTCGGCAGGACTTTGCCAATGACCCCCTCAACCTCTTGGCCGTCGATGGTCCAGCCAATCAACAAAAGCGGGATAGCGATGCCGCATCCTGGGTACCCGCCAACAAGCCCTTTCGCTGTCAGTATGTCGCTCGCCAGGTGGCGGTAAAACAGAAATACAACCTATGGGTCACACAGGCGGAGTACGATGCCATCGACCGCTGGCTCTCCACCTGCACACCAGAGGATGAGCCCGCGCTTGCCGCTCTAACCCTGAATTAGGGCAACCGTTTCCGACACACACCGACACCACACTTCTAGGCTCAAGCCGGCGAATATGTCACCTATTTAGCTACGCGCTCGCAACCCCCGCCCCTCCTAGTCGCGAACGTTTCTGTTTTTCTGAAGAATCCTAGCCCCTAATTTCTGGGGGCGACCGCCATTCACTCACGGCCCACTCCCCTCAAACAAACCAACCGAAAACCCCTGGGTTCATAGAGTTATATAGGTCAATATCGGAATTGATATCGTTACCACAGTGTTATCATTTCGTTACGTTTGCCACTTTCCATCGGTTTATAACCGTTTGATAACACCGTATCCTCGAGTCCGTTCGCGAAAAGGTATCCGTCGTAAAGCACTGTGCACACTACTTGCACATCTTTCACATTTCTTCGTCGAAACTACTTTTTGACGCGGCACAGGTTTGTTAAAGTCTGGTTGTTACAAAATCGCACTATCGTGGTTGATGGTGTCAATGTGACTGGAGAGTCGCTTGGCGCTATTAGTCGCTTGTCCATCACCTTGGAGGATTCTCACCCATGGCAGCTGAAATGAAGGCTCCGGAAGTACCACTTGGGCTCCAAATCAAGGCTTTTGCCCAGTCGATTCCACCACTCCTGCGTACCGGCGCCCTGTACATGACTCCGAAGACGGCGCCGAAGATCCTCGATTACCTGCGTCGCTTGAAGTTCTCCGTCGCCAGCCTTATTTCCATGAGTGCGCTGCGCTACCCGGATCGCCTCGCCCTTGTCGACGATGACGGTGAACTCACCTATTCTCAGCTGCTCGACAACTCTCACGCCCTGGCTCGCGCCTTGATAGACCGTGGCATGACCCAGAAGTCCAGCTTCGGCGTTATCGCACGTAACGGCCGCGGCATCATCCTGCCGATGGCCATCAAGGGATTTATCGGCTCCGAAATTATGCTGATGAATATCGGCTCCGGCCCGACTCAGATCCGCGGCGTCGTTGACCAGAATAAGGCCAAGTTCCTGTTCGTCGATGACGAGTTCCTGGGCAATCTGCCGGAAGACCTCGACGATGTCACCGTCGTTATTACCTCCGTGACCAAGCCGGAGACCCGCAAGAACGCAGGCAAGAACTTCCTGTTCATGGAAGACCTCATTGAAGAAGGTCGTACATCGAACGCCAAGTTAGATCCGAAGCCGGAGCAGGGACGCATCATCATCATGTCTTCCGGCACCACCGGCATCCCGAAGGGTGTCCTGCGCAATGAGCCGAAGACACCGGCAACTGTGGGTGCAATCGCCGAGCGTATTCCGTGGCGTCGCAACATGGTCATTCACCAGTCCGCATCCATGTTCCACGCCTGGGGCTGGGCAAATGTGCTGATTGGCATGGCTACCGGCTCCACCATTGTCACCATGCGTGTCTTCGACCCGAAGAAGGCTGTTGACCAGTGCGAACAGTACGGCTGTAACGGCATGATTTCCGCGGCCTTCTTCCTGCGCCAGATCAAGGATGTTTTGGATGAAGAGCCAAACCGCAAGATTGGCCCGTTCCGCTTCATTGTCTCCTCTGGTAACGCCATCCCGGGCTGGCTCGTCTCCGCGCTGACTCACCGCTTCGGTCCGGTTATCTGTAACTTCTACGGCTCCACCGAAGCCGGCCTGTGCTCCATCGCATCCGGCGCGGACCTCGCAGCTCGCCCGGACTCCGCAGGTCGCCCGGCAATTGGCGCCAAGGTTCGCATCCTGGGTGACGACGGCAAGGAAGTCGAGCCGGGTGAGGTTGGCATGATCCACACCGCTCAGGAGCTCTCCTTCATCGGTTACCTGAACAAGAAGGACAAGTTCACCACCGTCGATGGCCTGTTCCAGATCGGTGACCTCGGCCGTATCGACCAGGACGGCTACCTGTACATCTGTGGTCGCTCCGACGACATGGTGATCAAGGGCGGCGAGAACGTCTTCCCGCGCGAGGTCGAAGAAATTCTCGGCCCGGTGCCGGGTATCGCCGACGTCTTCTGCCACGGCAGCAACGAAAACGACGAGATTTTCGCTGACCTGTTCCTCTACATTGTCCGCGAGGACAATGAGGCCGGCAAGAACCTCACCGAGGAAATGCTGCGCGAGTACGTCCGCGAAACTCTGGCCGAGCACTCCACTCCGGACCGCGTCTTCTTCGTGGACTCCCTGCCGCGCAACGCCATCGGCAAGGTTGTCCCGCGCGAGGTCAAGGCAATGCACGAGCGCCTGAACCTGGACGCTCAGTAAGAAGCGTTTACCTGAAAGTGTGCCCACCGGCTATCCGCCGCGTGGGCACACTTTTTGCTTATCTTCGCTACCTTTTGCGCGGCTATCCGCGCGGGCGCACCTGGATTTCATCCACGTTGGCATCCGCTCCGGTATCAACGGCCAGACGTACTGCGGCTGCGATCGATTCCGGTCGCATGAGCTTCGTGCCGTCGTAACGCCAATCAGCATCATCGCGGTGCCAATTCGACTGCAGCTGAACCTGCATATCGGTATCGACGCGCCCGGGGTGCACGGAGCTGACTCGTACCGCGCCACGCTCTTCCTCGCGCAGCGCATCGGTGAAGGCCCGCAGCGCGAACTTCGACGCCGCATACGGTGAAGTACCAGCTGAGGCGCGGAATCCCGAGCCCGAGTTGATGGTCACCAGCGTGCCCTGCGCCTTGCGCAGCGCCGGCAGCAGCTGGCGGGTCAGGTCGGCGACGGCGACGACATTAATGTCCATAATCCGCGACCAGTCCGCACGCGAAACCTCCGCCACGTCCCCATCGACGTACACGCCCGCCGAGTGCACGAGCACATCCAGCCCGCGCCCACCGAGCGCCTCCAACAGCTTTTCCACTTCCGCGTTTACGGCGTCGACATCACCCAGGTCAGCAACGAATACGCTTGCCGACGGCAACTGCGACGCCACCTTCTCAGCAGACTCAGTACTGGTAGCGCCCACAATGACATGGTGATCACGGGAGAGATCCTTGGCGACCGCCAGGCCAATACCACGGCTTGCGCCCGTGACCAGGGCAATCTTGGTGTCAGCGGCAATATCGATGCTCATGTACGGCTCCTCTATGTACTCGGTTTACTTCTTCGGCTTGGCGCCGCCCACCTGGTCGATTGGGGTCACCTGCAGGAAGTCGATGTTAACGTGATTCGGGCGGGTGGCCGCGAACACAATGATGTCGGCAATATCATCGGCGGTCAGCGACTCAACGCCGTCGTAGACCGCTGCGGCCTTGGTCTCATCGCCGTCGAAACGCACGAGTGAGAAGTCGGTATGGACGCGCCCCGGGTCGATTTCGGTGACGCGCACGCCATCGGCAGCAACTTCTTGACGCAGGACTTCCACCAGGGCGCGCTCAGCGTGCTTGGCAGCGTTGTAGCCGGCACCGCCGGTGTAGACCTGACGGCCGGCAATCGAGCCGACGGTGAGCACAATGCCGCTGGTCGACTTCAATGCGGGCAGCAGTGCACGGGTGACGCGCAGGGTGCCCAGCACGTTGACGTCGTACATCCAGCGCCACTTTTCCTCGACAGCGCCTTCAACCGATTCCATGCCCCAGGCGCCACCGGCGTTGTTAACCAGCACGTCGACGCGCGGCTCGGCCTTAGCTAACGCCGCAACATCGGCGTCAGAGGTGACATCGACCTTGTAGACAGTCGCTTCACCACCGGCAGCGCGGATCTCCTCCGCGACAGCCTCGAGCTTGTCCTCGCGGCGGGCTCCCAGCACAACGCGGAAACCTACAGCTGCGAACTGCTTGGCAGTGGCGGCACCAATGCCGGAGGAAGCACCGGTAACTACAGCTACTTTCTTGCCATTAGTTGAAGTTTCAGAGGTCATGAAGGCTCAACTCCTTGCTGCATGGGGTCTACTGATAACCACGACTGTAGTCATAGGGCACCTTCCTGCGCCGAAGACTGCGTATGCTTCACACTTGATGTTCCACGTGAAACCTATTGAAAACTGTCCAGGAATTTTTCCGATTCACCTCATACACCGGCGCTAAAACCGCGATACTGGTTGCATGTCTGACCAGCCTCACTTCCCACATCTTCTCTCCCCTCTCGATGTCGGTCCTCTAACGCTGCGCAATCGCATCATCATGGGCTCAATGCACTCCGGTCTGGAGGATCGCACCCGTGATATCCCGAAACTGGCTGCCTACCTGGGTCGGCGCGCCGAAGGTGGCGTGGGGCTCATCGTCACCGGCGGTTATGCTCCCAACATCGAAGGCTGGCTGACTCCAGCCGGTTCAATGATGGCGTCGAAACGCATGGCGGATAACCACCGCCGCGTTACTGACCTCGTGCACTCCCACGGCAGCCACATCGTGCTGCAGGTGCTGCACGCCGGTCGTTACAGCTACAGCCCGCTGGCGCGCTCCGCCAATACCGGTCAGTCGCCGATTAGCCCGTTTAAGGCTCACCGCCTCACCGGCTTTGATGTCTCGCGCACTATCGGCGCCTATGTCCGCGCTGCGAAGCTCGCGAAACGTGCTGGTTACGACGGCATCGAGGTTATGGGCTCCGAGGGTTACCTGCTCAACCAGTTCCTGGCCGAGCACACCAACCACCGCTCGGACAACTGGGGTGGCAGCGCCGAGGCTCGCATGCGCCTGCCCATCGAAATTGTCCGTCGCATTCGCGCCGAAGTAGGCGAGGACTTCCTGCTTCAGTACCGCATTTCTCTACTTGACCTGGTGGAAGACGGCCAGACCTGGTCCGAGACCACTGAACTCGCGCAGCGTCTGGTCGAGGCTGGCGTCGATGTCTTCAACACCGGCATCGGCTGGCACGAAGCACGCGTCCCCACCATCGTTACGTCCGTGCCGCGCGCCGCATTCACGGATCTGACGGGTCGTCTCCGTTCGCTTGTCGACGTCCCGGTGGCAGCCTCCAACCGAATCAATCGCCCCGAGGTTGCGGAGAAGATTCTCGCTGATGGCAATGCGGATCTGATTTCTATGGCCCGTCCGCTGCTGGCTGACCCGGACTTCGCTATCAAGGCTGGCGATGGTCGAGCTGACCAGATCAACACCTGTATCGCCTGTAACCAGGCCTGCCTGGACCACACCTTCGCTAATAAGCGCTCCACCTGTTTGGTCAACCCGAAGGCGGCTTACGAAACCGAGCTGGTTTCTGTGCCGGTATCGAAGGACAAGGCCAAGCGTGTCGCCGTCATCGGCGCTGGTGTGGCTGGTCTCGCTTTCGCGGAAGCCGCAGCTCAGCGCGGTCACCACCCGGAGATTTTCGAGGCCGCCGACCAGATTGGCGGCCAGTTCAACCTCGCTGCAAAGATTCCGGGCAAGGAAGACTACGGCGAGACGCTGAAGTATTTCTCCCGTCGCCTGGAGGTACTCGAAGTTCCGGTTCACCTGAACACGCGTGCCGACGTCGACGAGCTGAAGACCAAGTTTGACCACGTGATTGTGGCCACGGGTGTCACCCCGCGTATCCCGGGCATTGACGGTATCGAACACGAGAAGGTAATTCGTTACGACGAGCTGCTCTCAGGTGCGAAGCAGGCCGGTAACAAGGTAGCTGTCATCGGTGCTGGTGGTATCGGTGTCGACGTGTGTGAGTACCTCACTCGCAAACCGAACCAGACCATCGAGGCATGGAAGGACGCCTGGGGCGTCGGTGACCCTGCGGAATTCCGCGCGGGTCTGACCAAGCCGGGCACGGTCTCTGGCGCGGCTGAGCAGTTCGAGGTCGAGCGCGAGGTGCACCTGCTGCAGCGCAAGACCTCCCGCATCGGTAAGGGTCTGGGCAAGACCACTGGTTGGGTTCACCGTGCGGAAATCAAGAAGGCCGGTGTCAAGCAGTACACCGGCGTCACCTACAACCGTATCGATGACGAGGGCCTGCACATCACCATCGATGAAAAGCCACGGGTCATCGCCGTTGACAACGTAATTGTCTGCACCGGTCAGGTATCTAATCTGGACTGCCTGGGTGACAAGGACCGCGAAAGCGTCACCGGCGATAACTCCAATGTCACCATCATCGGCGGTGCAGACGTGGCCGCTGAGCTGGATGCAAAGCGTGCCATCCGCCAGGCCGTTGAGGTAGCGCTCGCCCTGTAGGGCGACTACGCCTCGTAGCGGTCGGTGTAGGCGCGCTGCTCGAACTCGAAACGGCCCGGGTGGGCCGGGAACTCACCCGGGGCACCAATGGCCAGCAACAGCGCCACCGCCACATCGGTGTCGCCGGCACCGATAGCTTCCTTGACCTTCTGCTCGCTAAAGCCCGTCATCGGGGAGCTAGCCCAACCAAAGGCACTGGCAGTGACCATAGCGAAAGAAGCGGCAATCATGGCGTCGCGAATTGCGAACTCGCGGGAGAGCCCCTTTGCCTCGCGGGCCTCATGGAAGGAGGTCATCGAGGCCTCCCGCTCAGCAACGGCGACTTCGTCCCACAGGCCAGTGGCCTTGTTGGCCTCAACCAGGCGCGGAATACCGCGCTTCCAGCCGGTCGGCTCACCAATGAAGGCGAGCAGCAGCGGCGCATTGGCAACCTGCTTCTGACCACCGGCAGCTTCCACTACCTTCTGACGCACCTCCGGGTCCTCGATGCGCACGATCGCGCGGGACTGAATGTTAAAGGCGCTGGGAGCTTCCAGAGATAGCTCGAGGAGGCGGCGCACGTCAGCGTCGTCAAGCGGTTCGTCAGCGTAAACGCGCGTGGCACGGCGGTTGCGGATGATGTTCTCAAATTCGGTGGCGAACTGGTCGCGCGGAGAATGTGAATTCATGTATTAAAGAATAACTGGTTGCCAACCTTCGAGTTCGAGCAGCCAGCGCTTCATTTCGCGGCCTCCGGCATAGGATCCGAAAGACCCCGCTCCCCCACTGGCGGGAACCACGCGGTGACAGGGAATCAGAATACCCAGCGGATTGGTGGCACAGGCCGACCCGGCAGCCCTGGCGGCACGGGGTGAGCCGGCCATCTCGGCAAGCTCGCCATAGGTCACAACCTGACCATACGGCACATCGCGCAGTGCGGTCAGAGCACGAGCGCGGAAAGAATCCTGCGTGAATACGTCGCAGTCCAGCGGCAGCGCAAACTCACGGCGCTGCCCGGCAAAATACTCGCGGAACTGCTGCGCCGCCAGTTCCGCCACCGCCTGCGCTTCGGGGTCGGCGGCGCTGGGGTCGTCGTCAAGCACGGGACCTAAGAGATTGACTTCGACGACCCCGCGAGCGGAGGTGGCGATTCCAAGCGCACCGAAGGGCGTTTCCACCTTGGCAATCGCCATGAAACCTCCTACTTAGTCCTTGTTGGTCTGGAACCAGTCCAGCAGCTCGTCCCACTCCTTCTCGTGACCGGAGCGGAAGTAACCACCGTAGCCCACGCCCTTGCCACCAGCCGGCTGAGCCTGGCGCTTTTCAATCTTTTCAGCAGAGCTCATCACATTGGTGATCAGGTCTGCCGAGGACTCCTCAGTCCAGTAATCATCCGGAACGCGGATGGACAGGAACGGCTGCGGAGCCTTGGAGAAGCGGTTGGCGAAGTCGAACTCGGAGTCGTCGAAGAAGTAGCCTTCCTTGCGAGCCCAGCGAGCCCACTGACGCATGACACCGTTCGGCGGCTCAACAGCCAGACGCCACGCCGACGCCGGAATGTGGCCAGTGATGAAACCGCTAATCGGACCGAGAATGTTGAAGATGAAGAATGCGCGGGCTTTGCCCGCCACGGACGGCACCTTGGAAATACGCATACCGCGGCAGTTGACCAACGCCGCTGCGTCATAGGTGCCCTCGGAGCCGGCGTAGACGATGCCGTGACCACCAACCGCGTGGCCGACAGCGAAGTGCGGCACATCCGGGTAGGTCTCCTTGGCCCACTCAATCACACCCGGAATATCCTTGGTGATCCAGTCCGACATGCGGATGTCTTCATTGTTCTGGTCAGTCTTCAGAGCGGACTGGCCAATTCCGCGGTAGTCATAGGTGATAACGCCGTAGCCTTTTTCCGCCACGGTCTCAGCGAAACGGTGGTAGAAACCCTGCGGCACACCGGTACCGGAGTGAACGGTGATGATGCCGTTAGAAATATTCTCTGGGTTCTCCTTCGGGCGGAACATGGTTCCACGCAGCAGAACGCGGTCATTAGCCGGAATAATGATGTCCTGCCGAGGGCACGGCTCCGGCAACTTCGGGCTCTTCGCGGAAAAACGGCTATTTCCAGTGGAAGTGGTTGAGGCTTCGGAGGTCATTTGATGCAGTTCCTTCGAGTGGACTTAAACAGTGCATGATTTTGTATGCACAATCTTAAAGTGTAAGGCGCATCACTTTCAGCACTTTCGTGGAATTTGCCTCACGCGCGTTACAACTGCACATCCCCATAGGCGCGTTCGTCCTCAATTGGCTCCAGATGAGAGGAAATATGCACACCTGGGAAGCGCTCCCGCAGCTCATCCTCCATCGCGGTAAGCACATCGTGACCGCGCTCCACGCTCCACGCGCCCGGCACCAGCACATGGAACTCAATGAACTGCTGATGCCCCGAGACGCGCGTGCGGATTTCGTGGACGTCGATACCTCGACTCCGATCGCGGTGCGAGGCCAAAATCTCATCCACCGCCATGCGGTCGTCGCCCTCCATGGCCTTATCCATCAGGCCGTTACCAGAATCGCGCAGCAGCTTGTATCCGGTGACCAGGATGTTTACGGCCACAGCCAGCGCGATAATCGGGTCAAGCCACCACAAGCCAGTAACCCACACCAGAGCCACACCCCCTAAAACGCCGGCGGAGGTCCACACATCGGTCATAAGATGCTTGCCGTCGGCGGTCAGCGCCAGGGAGTTGTGCTGGCGCCCGGCCTTAAGCAGAATCAGCGCCACCACACCATTGATCACGGAAGCAACCACAGTCACGATGAGGCCCAGGCCGATCTGCTCAATCGGCTGCGGGTTCACCAGTCGCTCAACGGAAACATAAATAATGGCCGTCGCCGCCACGAAAATCATGGCGCCTTCCAGCCCGGCCGAGAAGTACTCTGCCTTGGAATGGCCGAACTCATGGTCGCGGTCCGCAGGCCGCGCGATAACCTTGAGCACAATAATTGCGACAACTGCCGCAACCAGATTGACAATCGACTCCGTCGCGTCGGAAAGCAGGCCCACCGATCCGGTCAGAGTGTAGCCCCAAAACTTCAGCGCGATGGTGACGACCGCCGCCCCCACTGAAAGCCAACCAAAACGAGATAAGTCCTGCATAAGCAGGCACTTTACCCGCCTTCCCGGAGTCACTACCAGTTCTATGAGCACCGATTTCCAGTTCAATTTGCAGAACATTTCTGCAGGTCTGCCGTTCGCGTCGCAGCTTGCCTCGCTTGCCGACGCCGTGCGCGACCACGACGTAGTAGTCCAGGCCCCACCGGGTACCGGCAAGACCACATTGGTTCCACCGGCGGTGGCCAACACCCTGGGCGGCCGCATTGTGGTCACGGCTCCCCGGCGCGTAGCGGTGCGCTCAGCGGCGCGGCGGTTGGCGCAGTTGTCGGACACGAAGCTCGGTGAGGAAGTTGGCTACTCGGTGCGTGGCGACGCAAAAGTTTCCCGCGCCACCCGCGTAGAGTTTGTCACTCCCGGTGTGCTGCTGCGCCGCCTGCTGCGCGATGGCGATGTGGATGCCAGCGCGGTGCTCATCGATGAGGTACACGAGCGCGGCTTGGACACCGACCTGGTGTTGGCGATGGTGCGCGATTTGCGGGATATCCGCGATGACCTGCGCCTTGTCGCTATGTCGGCAACGGTGGACGCGCCGAAATTCGCGGCCTTGCTCGGCGGCTCCACCCCGGCTCCCATTGTGGCGGCGGAGGCGGAGATCTTCCCGCTGGACATCCGCTATGCTCCCTTCCCGCAACGGCTGGATGCTCGCGGTGTGACCGACGAGTTTCTGCAGCACGTGGCAGAGCAGGCCACCACACTCGCGGAAGAAGCCGCCGGTGACGTGCTGATTTTCCTCCCCGGCATCCGCGAGGTGGAACGCTGCGCGGGCTATATCGCGGACTCCTCGGACGCAACGGTGCTGACACTGCACGGCCAGCAGAGCTCAGAGGAGCAGGACCGCGTGTTCCGTCGACAAGCGGGCGGTAGGCGCGTGATTGTGTCCACCGCAATTGCAGAATCATCCGTAACCGTTCCGGGCGTGCGCGCCGTCGTCGACGCCTGCCTCGCGCGCGGACCACGACTCGACATCGCGCGTGGCTTCTCCGGCCTGGTCACCAGTTCGTGCGCGCAGTCCTCGGCGAACCAGCGCGCCGGCCGTGCGGGACGTGAGGGCCCGGGCATTGTGGTGCGTTGCGTCTCCCAGTCGGAGTTCGCATCCTTCCCCGCCTGGCCCGCACCAGAAATTGAGGTCGCTGACCTGACACAGGCGCTCCTCGATGCCGCCGCGTGGGGCACACCGGGGATGCAGGGACTGAAGCTTCTCGACGCCCCACCACCCCACCACACGGAGGTCGCAAACCGTATTCTCGCTGGTCTGGGTGCTGTTGATGAGGGCGGTGACATCACGGAGCTCGGCCGCACCCTGGCTACCCTGCCGGTGCATCCGCGCATGGGACGCGCGCTGCTGACCGCCACGGCCATGATGCCGCAGCACACCGACGCAGTCGCGCGCGCGGTGGAGAAACTCACCGATGCCCGCGGCTTGGCCAAGCTGGTGCGCCGCATTGAGCTGGAAACTGAAGCCCCCGCCAACCTGCTGCCCTCGGACATCCCCGCGCTGGTTACGGCCCTGGCCTGGCCGGATTTCATCGGGCGGCGCCGCAGCGCGAACTCCGACGAGTACCTCTTCACTGGCGGCACCGCAGCGGAACTCGCTCGCGGTTCTGACCTGCACGGCCACGAGTGGATCGCGGCCGCCGACATTTCACGGCTGTCTCACGGTCGTGCGCTGATCCACGGTGGCGAGGCAATTGACCTCGAAATTGCCATGCTCGCCGCCGGCCACCTCGCCCGCACAGAGACCACGGCGCGCGTCGAACAGGGCCGCGTTCGCGCCCGTGAGCGCGACCTGCTCGGCGCCATCGAGCTGTCCTCCCGCCAGGTCTCCCCGACGCCCGAGCAGTGCATTGCCGCCAACTCCACCTGGCTTGCCGACACGCTTGCCGACGCCAGCCCCAACCTCGACCGCGACACCGAACAGCTCCGCCGCCGCATGGCCTTTCTCCACACTCATCGCGGTGCCCCATGGCCGGATGTCTCCCCCGCAGGGCTTGCGGCCCAGGCCGAGCTCCTCTTCGCTGGCGAGCTGGACCGCCCGACCCCTCCGACTTTGGATGCCGAGCACCTCCGCCGCCTGCTGCCCTGGCCGGAGGCCACGGACTTCGACCGGCTGGTGCCCGAACGCCTGGAGGTCCCATCCGGTTCTAAGATTCGCCTGGAGTACCCGGAGGACCCCACCGACGAAGAGGCGCAGATTGTCCTGGCTGTGAAGTTGCAGGAGTGCTTTGGCCTGGCGGAGACCCCGCAGGTATTGGAAAAGCCGGTGACAATGCACTTACTGTCACCGGCTCAGCGACCACTCGCGGTCACTGGAGACTTGGAAAGTTTCTGGAATGGCGCCTACGCACAGGTTCGCTCCGAGATGCGGGGCCGTTACCCCAAGCATCCGTGGCCGGAGAACCCATGGGAGGAGCAGGCTACTGCGAGAACGAAGCGCCGTCGTTAAGCAGACTCGTCGTTAAGCAGCTGCCTGCGCCCGCACGCGACTGGGTTTGTACCAGAGGTAGATTGCGTAGCCCAGGCAGGTGAAGAAGAGCACGCCGCCCATGATTCCCTGCATGTTGCCGTAGAACCACTGCCCCACGCCCGCAGCATGGCCGAAGTCGTTGCCCACGAAGACCTTGTACGGCGCCCACCAATGGGCGATCATGAACAAGGTGCCGACAACGATGTTCCCGATCTCGCGGACGAAGAGCACCAGCGGCACAAAGACCATGACAATCGACCAGTGGTGGCTGACCGCGTACGGTCCAGCAAAGCTGACCGCCAGCGCGACGAAACCGAGGGCTGCGACCTCATAGCCATCGCGATGGTAGACCCACGCCACGAAAGCGGCAGCGATGGCGCCAAAGAGGAAGAAACCGTAGATGCCAATATCGAGCGCAGTGCCCTCCACCCCGGCGCGGGCGAGCAGACCACTGAACGCCTGGTTGGCCTCGTAAGCCGGGGCGCCACCGCGGTTGCCGGCGAAGAACTCATCGGTCCAGAAGTAAATCGACTCTTTAAAGCGCACGGCGAAACCAATGGCGACGGTCACCAGGAACCAGCAGAAGCTCTTGGCCACGGCCGCAAAGTCACGGCGCATGAGGAACACCAGCGCATATGCCGCAGGGGTGATCTTGATACCCGCCGCGATACCCACGCCCAATCCACGTAGCTTCTTGGGCAAAAAGCCCAACACATCGGAGACCACCAGCAGCGCGAGGAAGACGTTGATCTGCCCGAAGAGCACGTTAGCGCGCAGCGGGTCGAGCAGCATCACCACCCCGAGCAGGCAGGTAGCCATCAGCTTCGGACACTCAGAGCCGAGACGAGTGAAGACCATCCACAGCATCGCCCACACCGCCGCCAGCGTGGCGAACGTCCAGATGATTTGCAGGGTGACCGGCCCCGCCCAGGTCAGCGGGTAAAACAGCAGCGCTGCAAACGGTGGGTAGATGAAGCGGAAACCCGATCTGGTGGGAAACTCTGGGGAGTAGAGATCCTGGTCTCGTCGTAGCGCCCAGCCGGCGTCTTGGAAGACCTCGAGGTCCATCATGTAGGCAGTTGCCGCAAGATAGATGAAGTCGATGACAACGACCAGCGACACCAGCCCAAATACAATTGCCAAGATCCGTCTCTGCATGACGGAAAGCGTCGAGAGTCTGTCCATGAGCATGATTCGACACTACCGCACAGTTCTTCCTACTCAGGCCTTAGAGTGGGAGGTATGTTCGTGGAAAACTATCGCAAGGTTCGCTCCGAGATCGACGACGCTTGCCGACGAGCCGGGCGTCAGCCCTCCGAGGTCCGTCTGCTGCCCGTCAGCAAGACTGTGCCTGTCGACGCCCTGGTGGAATCCTGGCCGGAGCTCGCGGCAGCCGGCTGCGCTGGCCTGGCGGAAAACCGCGTCCAGGAAGCGGTGGCCAAGGCGGAGGTATTCCGGGAGGCCTTCAGCGAGAAAGCACCACATATGGCCATCATTGGTCCACTGCAGACGAATAAGGCAGGCCATTTAGTCAGCTGTGCTGATGAGTTTCAGGCGCTGGACCGACCGAAGGTGGCCGGAGCGCTGCAGCGCCGCTTGGCTGATTCCGAGCGCACACTTGATGTGCTGATTCAGGTCAATGTCTCCCGCGAGCCGCAGAAGTCGGGCCTGGCGCCGAGCCACGCAGCGGAGTTTGTCCGCATGTTCGGCCCCGATGGCGAGTACCCGAACCTGCGCCTGCGCGGGTTTATGACCATCGCGGCCCAGAATGACCCGAATGTCCGCGAGACATTCGCGGAGCTGCGCGATCTGCGCGACAGTCTGCTCGGGGATTTGCCGGAGGGTGTCAGCCTCGACGAACTGTCGATGGGTATGTCCGGCGACTACCGCGAAGCCATCGCCGAGGGAGCGACCACCGTGCGTGTGGGACGCGCTATCTTCGGTGAACGCTCGTATAAAAAATAAAGGTAATCAAATGAAGGTAATCTCGGTGCCATGAGTTCTGATGTCTCCCCGTGCTCCCGTCGTCGTTTCCTCCTGGGAACTGCCGCCACTGCAGCTGGCGCACTCGTAGCCGCTTGTGCACCAAAGTCTGCGGTGGAGAAAGTTGACGCTGCCGACATTCCGGTTGGCGGCGGTGTGGTTATCGGCAATTACGTCGTCACGCAGCCGGAGGAGGGCAAGTTCGCCGCTTTCTCCAGTTCGTGCCCGCACCAGAATGGTCGCATCACTGAGGTCAGCAATGGTGTGATGATTTGCCCGAACCACAACTCCCACTTTGATATTGCTACTGGTCAGGTTGTTTCTGGCCCCTCACGTAAGCCCGCTGGCCAGGCTCCGCTGTCGGCCGATGGCACTGAGCTGATTGTGGGTCAGAAGTAGATTCCGGAAGCAGATTCATGGTCGGCGGGTTCAAGGCCTAAGAGATCTAGTCCCGCCGGTGCCAGCTGGAATCGCAGCGGGCGGCGGCTCGTGGGCATTGCCAATCCTGCCGCCTCTAACTCGGCGAGATACTTTCGCGCTGTCCGCTTTTCCTTGCCGACGGTGTCAGCGACGTGTTCGAGCTTGATTCCATATTCGGGTCCGAACAACCGACCCTGTGCCAGGACGTATAGCGTGCCAATCTCGTTTCCTGTAAGCGACACAGGCAGCACCCGCTCGGGCGAGTTAGATAGCTCAGCTATCCGCTGTTCAAGCCTTTCGCACTGGTAAGACTTCATCTGCAGCTCTTCCAGCAAATACTGCTGTGCATTCAGAATGACATCAGCCATCGCCTCGACGAAGAAAGTGACTTCGCTCCGGTTCATTGGGTCTTCCGTAGTGGTAAAAGCCTTGTAATACTTCGTTTTATCCTCAGCGAGTTGGCGGGAAATAGTCAGCGCAGTTGCGGTCGAGAGTGCCTCCCGCAAAGCCACGGACAGTAGAAAACGTCCCATCCGGCCGTTGCCGTCATAAAACGGGTGAACGAATTCGAACATGAAATGGCTTGCCAAGATTCGAATCAGCCGATTGTCCTCTGCGGAATTCACCGTTGCCAGGAACTCATTGAGGAGTTGGTGAATGGCAGCTTCGCTTTCAACACCTCGATGAACCTGTTGTTGCCCATCGGTAATCGTGACCGTTGCTGCCCTGAAGAGCTCACCGTCTAACTCATCTTCGGCGGCAATCTCATCGCCGAGAAGCTGATCGTACTGCTGACGGATTTCTGTGAGCGTTGTCGGAAACTCAATCCGCTCATCGTTGGCCAACCGGAAATAGAGCTGACTGAATTCATGGAAGCGCTTGTACTGGGTTCCCGAAGTGTTGTCCAACGCCTCCGCGACTTCTCGCCGTGTGGAGTGGATTCCCTCAATTTCATTGGTGGCTACCACCTCGGCCAGGAGCAGATTGAAAAGATAGTGAGTCCGCGCTGCACCCGGCAGACGATTCCACAACTGTGAGATCTGTAGCTCTAGAGACAGAATCTTTTCAATCTTGGCCGCGAGATCGCTTGTAATGCAGCAAAAGAGCGGCCACTGCCCCAGCGGAAAGTGCCACTGAATCGTCGACGGGGAGTCTTTGCGTGACTGGTATTCGCCTTCCACTGTCTGTTCCGCATCATGTGCGGACATGTGGAAGATCCTCTTAAGCGGATAGTGCTTCACGGCGAGCTCCCTTCTTTCCCCGGTGTTCTTTACATGATGCTTTTTACATATAGTGCCCTAAAAACTAACCCTTAATGTAAAAAATCACTGTTTTTTACATTAAGGGTTCTTTACGCGGTGCCTAAATGCGCTATGTTGCCGATATTGCCCCTACCGCCGCGGCTTCAGCCCCGCCACAGCACAGGCACCCGCGATGAAGGACAGTGCTGCCAGCCACGGAATCAGCCCTGCCCACTCGAAGCGGCTGAACACCATGCCGGAGACCCAACCGACAATGGACGAACCCGCGTAGTAGCTGAACAGGTACATCGATGATGCCTCGGCGCGGTCGCGCTGGGCCACCAGCCCCACGCCGGACGAGGACAGGGAGTGCGCCACGAAGAACGATGCCGTGAACACAAGCACGCCCACAACCAATGCGGGCAGCCACGGCAGCAGCGCCAGCCCCAAGCCCACGCACGCGGCCAGAGTCGCAATGGCGATGAGGCGACGGCGGCTCACCGTCTTCGCCCACACGCCCGCGCGTGCCGACGACCACGTGCCCGACAGGTAGAGAATAAATACGAACCCTGCCAGTGCCGGGGAGAGCCCGAACTTATCGCCCAGTCGGAAGCCCAGGTAGTTGTACAGAGAGACAAACGACCCCATAAACAGGAACGCCAGGGCGCACAGCGCGAGAATGCGCGGGTCGCGCAAGTGCCGCGCTATGGCCTGCCCCTCCCCCGCAAACGACAGCTTCTTCGGCTTAAACCTGCGCTGTTGCGGCAAGAAGTACCAGGTCAGAATGGCGAAGATGAACGCCACCGTCGCCGAGACTGCAATTGCCACCCGCCAGGAGGCGAACTCCAGCACAATGGACGGAATGATACGGCCAAGCAGGCCACCGACCGTTGTGCCCGAGATGTACAGCCCCATCACGCGACTGACGTGGTCGGCATGAACTTCCTCACTGACATAGGCCATAGCCACTGCGGGAACACCGGCAATGACAATGCCCTGCAGCAGGCGCAGCGCAATCATCGAACCGATGCCCGGCGCGATTGACACCACGAGCCCCAGCAGCGTTGCCACAAATGCGCTGATGACGATCACGCGCCTGCGTCCAAAGCGTTCGGACAATATGGACACCGGGATAATCGCACAGGCCAGACCACCGGTGGTGGCGGATACTGTCAGCGCGGCGGTGGCTGGGTCGACCGATAGCTCGTCGGAAAGCGTGGGCAGTAGCACCTGCGTTGCGTAGAGCGCTTGGAACGATGCCAGTCCGGCGAAAAGCACAGCGATAAGCGCGCGGCGGAATCCGGGATCTTCTGGCCGTAGTCCTTCGATCTGTTCGGGGTTTTCGTTAGCGCTAGTCACTTGTCCTACGTTAGCCCTCCCTCTAAACCCCTCGCTGAATACACCAAACCAAAAAACCTTTTTAATTCGCCCGCGGTATCGCTTTCGTTTTATTAGTTTCGTAGGCATGACTACTTCTTCCGCACAGCCACAGGGTCGCAATCACGACCGCAAGTACGACATTGTCGTCTACGGTGCCACGGGTTTCGTGGGCCGCTTGATTGTGGACTATCTGGCTAAACACGCCGGTCAGACAAAGGTGGCGCTCGCAGGCAGGAACGCCCAGAAGCTTGCCGACGTCGCGGAGAACGCAGGCGTATCGGACTGGCCGGTCATCGTTGCGAATGCCGCCGACCAACAGGCGGTGGCTCGGCTTGCGGCCAGCACAAAGGTGGTGTTGACCCTTGTTGGACCGTACGCAAAGTACGGCCGCACCCTGGTGGCCGAGTGCGCCAAGGCCGGTACTCACTACGTCGACCTGTGTGGCGAAGTGCTGTTCGTCCACGACTCCATCGAGAACAACCACGAGGTAGCGAAGCAGACCGGAGCGAAGATTGTCCACTCCTGTGGCTTCGACTCAATTCCCTCCGATGTCGCTGTCCGCGAGCTCCACGAGGCGGCCCACACCAAGCTCGGTGAGACGACCCTGCTGTTCAAGCACGTCAAGGGTGGCGTTTCCGGCGGCACTATCGATTCGGTCCGCGTTCAGCTTGAACAGGCCAAGAAGGATCCCAAGCTGCGTCGCATCATCGCCGATCAGTACGCGCTGGCTGAGCCGGGACCCGACCAGGGTAAGTTCGGCGTCGACCTGCGTCCGGCGCGCTTCCGCCGCCACTGGCGAGCCCCCTTCTTCATGTCGCCTTTCAACACCCGCATTGTTCAGCGCTCGGCGATGCTGGCGGATTACGGTGATTCCTTCCGCTACCGCGAGCTACTCAATGTCGGCCGCGGTCCGAAGGCTTTCGTGCGCGCGAATGCTTTCGCGGCTGTCTGCAGGTTGGCGCTGGCGGCGATGGCATTTGGGCCGACGGCCAAGCTCATTGATAAAAAACTACCGAAGCCGGGCGAGGGCCCGAGCGCTGAAGCACAGGCCGAGGGCCGCTTCACCATCGAGGCCTACACGGTCGACACCTCCGGTATTCACTGGCGTTCCAAGGTGTCTCTCGAGGAAGACCCCGGGTACGCAGGCACCGCGATTATGATTTCCAGCGCTGCCCTCGCGCTCGTCCACGACGATCTGCCGGACACCACCGGCGTGCTCACTCCTACCGTCGCGCTTGGCGACGCCCTGTCCCGCCGTCTCCGCGCTGGCGGCATGACCATTGAGGCGGTGCAGGCTCGATGATTGGTGGCCTGACCGGTGCTTTTGCGAATCTCACCCGCGGACCGAAGCTGCCGAGTGTAGGTGGTGGCCGTGCGTTAGTGACCGGCGCTTCCTCCGGCATCGGCTGGGCATGCGCGGAGACACTGGTCAAGGCCGGTTTCGAGGTCGTTGGCACGTCCCGCAGGGGCGCCGATGCGCCGCACCCCGAGGGCGTGCAGATGGTGGCGCTCAACATGTCCAGCGCTGACGATATCGCCGCTGTGGTCGCTCATGGGCCTTACGACGTCGTCGTCGCCAACGCCGGTGAGAGCCAGTCGGGCGCTTTCGAGGAGCTACCCCGCGAGGCGCTTGAGCGTCTCTTCCAGGTCAATGTTCTGGGGCAGGTGGAGCTGTTACAGCAGCTGCTGCCCGGCATGCGTGAGGCTGGTCGTGGCCGAATTGTGCTGGTTGGTTCGATGCTCGGCGGGTTACCGCTGTCCTATCGTTCTTCCTATGTGGCGACTAAGGCCGCTATCCGCGGCTTTGGGCTTTCGTTGCGGGGTGAAGTCGCGCAGTTCGGTATCGGCGTGACCGTTGTCGAGCCGGGTGCCATAAACACCGGTATTTCTGCACGTCGGACGACATATAGCGATGAGGGTTCCGTTTACGCTGCTGATGTCCACCGCATGCTGACGAAGTTGAATGCCAACGAGGAAGGGGGCATTCCCGCTTCCGAGATTGCGGAGGTAGTGATGCGCGAGGTGGCCGCCGAACGACCCTTGGCCCTGGTGGCGCGGGGGTCGTCGGCAAGCGTGGCGGTGCCCTTCATGCGGCGGATCCCGACGCAAGCGATGTTGACCATCATGCGCCGGGTGCACGGGCTGCGGTGAGTTAATCGGCGTGCTATTCAGCGATAGCGCGCATCTCGACGGCCTGCGCACACGCCTCCGCGGCTTCGTGGGCTAGGTTGATGGCCTCTTGCTCATCTGCGACTTGGACAATCCAAAAAGCCGACGGGAACGTCATCGCGTTGTAATACGGCAAATCGCTATGTGAACCATCCGGCAGCACCGTCATGGCATCCTCCGGCGGTACCAGCCCGCCGGACATAACCCAGTGGCCTTCGTCCTGGAGCTTCTGATTGAAGCGTCCAATCCGTTCAAAGGCAGCGTGCATTTCCTCATCAGAGTCATACGCGTTGATATCTCTGCGGCCATGGACCGTGAAAAAGTACTGCACACCAAGCTCCTGGGTTTCGTTTTGCTAAGTGTAACAGATTGAGTGGGGATGGAACCGGGAATTTGTGAGGAATTTAGAGCTTTGGTTGAGCGTTTTTGCGGCCAGGGCCTAGTTCTCCTGTTGCGCGGCGGCGGCTCGCTGTGCCCTAATCTCCGCTACCTGCTGCTTGCGGGTATTGAAACCCATGCGCCACGGGGCGGCTAGACCTGAGTCGGGGGCATGCGGGTTATCGCGCCAAGATTTGCCCTCGTTGTAGGCCTGCGCGCCCTCACGGTATGCGGCGGACTGCTGAGAAAAAGTTGGATACGGCTGTTCGTCAGCCTGCCTGGCCTGCGCACCGACCGATTTCATTCTCGCGCGCAGTTCCTTGATTTTGCTCTTCACCCTTTCGTCATGCTGTTCCTGCTGCTCTGCGATCTCAGCGAGTGCTTGCTGCTCGGTGATGGGGTCGAACGAGTCTTGGCCTGCCTTGTCGTAGGCTTCCTTAGCGCGCGGGGTGCGCTCCCAATCACGCAAAGACGGATTGTAAACGCACCAGTCTTCCTGACCGTCATCTTTGTAGATACTGCCGCTGTGATCCCAATACCTTGTCATGCGTTTACCCTCCTGAGTGTTTTTCATGGGTGTGACTACGCCGTTAGGTACAGGGAACCCGAAGGCGACAGAACCTACACTAACCTCTCCGCAGCTTCCGCCAGGCCCAATCAACAATCACGAAGCCAACAAGCGTCACACCGAACAGTGGTGCAACCACCGAGTAGGCAATCAGCAGCGCCACAACGGCCGCTGCAACTCCCGGGCGAATGTCCCGCCAACGCGTCGGCGCCGGGAGCCTGCCAGGGCGGCCACCTCGACCACGTCCAAACCACATGGCGTAACCGCGCACAATCATCGCCACCAGAGCGACACCAATCAGTGCCAGGACCAGCTGATTCACCCAACCGAACAGGATGCCCATGTGCGCGTTGATCAGCCATTCAGTCAGCTTCGCCGGCAGCGGCCAGTCCGCAAAGTGAATCCGATCGACCATCGCTCCGGTCGAGCCGTCAACGGTGACGGTCTCAATACCCATCCGCCATTCCTCGCGGGCTTCCTTGGCCATCCACACCGTGCCAGCTTCCGGTGGTGTCAGTTCGACTTTCCCGGACAGGCCCTCGGCACGTGCGAGGTTCATAACGCTATCCGCCTCTGACCAGTCATAATTCGCTGGTGCAGTCGCAGTCATAGCTGGTTTCGGCGCGTACCAGTCCATCGTCTCGCGCAGCTTTGCGATGCCCGTTCCAGCCACCCACGACCACGTCAGGCCGGTGACAGTCAGGAATAAAAGTCCAACGCTAACCGCCACGCCAACATTCGCGTGACGACGCATATGATGTGCCCTCTTACTTGTTCCCTGTGTCCGCTTACGACGCGAACGATCCCACCAGAGCCAGAGGCCACCAATAGCCAGTGCGCCCATCCAGGATGCTGCCGTCTCGGAGTAGAGGCGACCAAAGTTGCTATCAATCCAGAGCCTGCGGTGCCCTTCCGAGATCCACGCCCGCAGTGGCAGCGCCGCCGAGGAACCGTATTGCACCAGGTCACCCTTGATGCTCAAGTCGCCTGGGTCAACGAACACCGCATGTCGGTAGGACTCCGACTTCAGCTGCTCGTCATTGAACATGACTCGCGTTGTCTGCCCCGGCTTTTCCGGGACCTGCACTGCGGTCGCCGGCAGGTCAGGGTGCACGCGCTGCGCGACCTCAACCTGCTTTTCCAGTGGTTGTGCGGGAAGGCTTGATGTTGCAGTTAGTTCTTCGTGGTAAACCACCTTTTCTATGCTCGGGGCGAGGGCATACGCCACGCCTGTGATAGCTGCAATAACAAGTAGTGGCGCAACGAGGATGCCTGCAACGACATGGATTCGGTGCAGTAATGCTCGTGGCCCACCATTTTTCTGAGTCTGTGCGACGGGGTTTGCGGCTGGCGTTCCAGCGGCATCGCCTGTGGCTATTGAAGTCATGCCTTATTAGTCGGACGAACTGCCCCAGTTGTTCCCCAGCAAGCTCACTTTTATTACTTCCAGGGGTAGCCATTCGGCCACGCGCCTCGTTGTCGGCCACCTTGTGCGCAACTACCCGTCGTTAAGCACGCGTACCCTCGTAGACATGGCTTATCCAGACGTGTACCACGCCGATGACAACCGCTATGAGACAATGCCGTACAACCGCTCCGGCAGCACGGGGCTGAAGCTTCCAGCCATTACGCTGGGACTTTGGCATAACTTTGGTGATGACCGACCGCTCGAGACGCAGCGTGAAATCCTGCGCACCGCGTTCGACCACGGCGTCACACACTTCGACCTCGCCAACAACTACGGCCCACCGCAGGGCTCTGCGGAGGCGAGTTTCGGTCGCATCATGGCCAAGGATTTCGCTCCTTACCGCGATGAAATGATCATTTCCTCCAAAGCCGGTTGGTACATGCAGGATGGTCCCTACGGCTTCGGCGGCTCGCGGAAGTACCTCGTGGCCAGCTGCGATGCCTCGCTGAAGCGCATGGGCCTGGATTATGTGGACATTTTCTACCACCACCGCCCCGACCCGGATACGCCTATCGAGGAAACCGTCGCCGCCCTCGACTTCCTCGTCCGCTCCGGTCGCGCGCTCTACGTCGGCGTGAGCTCCTACTCCCCCGAGCTCACTCGTCGCGCGCAGAAAATCGCCCGTGAGCTGGGCACACCGCTGACCATTCACCAGCCGAGCTACTCCATGTTCAACCGCTGGATCGAGGACGAACTGCTGGCAACCTGCGCCGACGAAGGCATGGGTGTCATCGCCTTTTCCGCGCTTGCGCAGGGGCTTCTCACCGACCGCTACTTGGATGGCGTGCCGGAATCCTCGCGTCTCGGGGCGCACAAGATGAACTCGGGGTTCCTCAACGACGACACGCTCACCGCCATCCGCGAGCTCAACGCCATTGCTTCACGACGAGGCCAGTCCCTGGCACAGATGGCCATCTCGTGGGTGCTCCGCCGTGACGAAGTGACCTCCGCCCTGATTGGCGCATCGTCGGTGGAGCAGCTGAAGAACAGCCTCGGCGCCCTGGAGGCTGCGCCGTTTAGCGATGAAGAACTCGCGGAGATCGACAAGTGGGCCGTCGACCGCGGGATTAATCAGTGGCAGGGCGCTACGGAGTCTGTGTAGGGAGCTCATCGAGCGCCGGCAGCACATACTCAATCAGCTCATCAATCTGCTCTTCCGCATCCCGCTTCGAGGTACGAAAGTTGATGCTGACGTGGTTGATACCGAGCTGGCGCTGGGATTGCAGCAGTTCAATGAGCTTGTTGCGGCCAAGGCGGTACCCGAAGTGGCCACCCTGCGCGGGGGCGTCGGGGTCTTCATGCAGGTCAATCCACAGTGATTCCAAGAAGGGCTTGAACACGCCCTCGCCGCACTCCTGGGCCACCGCCTCCTGCCAGTTGGCGATGTTTTTCTTCTGCATCTCCAGGCCTTTGTGGTACATGAACCACCCGTCGGTATGCGCGGCCTTCCACTCCAGGCTCTGCTGACAGGAGCCGGTGGCCAACAGCGGAACTCGGCGGGCCAGCGGCTTGGGCACCACATCGGATCCGCCCATCTTGCCCTCGGACCACCGGATAGGCCGGTAGCTAGTGCTCAGGGCCTTTTTATAGACCTCGATATGCTCGCGGAAACGCTCACCCCGCTTGCCTTTGTCCTGGTTAAAGGCGGGAAACTCCTCGGGTCGGTCCCCAGTGGCAACGCCGAAGAGGAAACGACCGTCGGAAAGCCTGTCCAGTGTGGCAGCGCGCTTGGCCATCACCAGCGGATGCTGGAAGGGCACGACGACTGCGCCGGTGCCGAGCGCGATATCGGTGGTGTGTGCGGCGATGTAACTGAGGTACATCCAGGGGTCGTAGACCTGGCCGACGTCGCCGAATGTTTCCACGCGCAGCGGGATGTCGCGTGCCCACACCGCCGCGATGCCTGCGCGTTCGACTTTCTGAATCAGCCGAATCTGGTTGCTCAGCGCGTCCTTGGGCTCGGCTTCGGCGTCCTGCTCGATGGGCAGGCTGAGCCCCACCGTGAGTCGGCCCGGCGCGAATGTGCGCTGGTAACCGGGTAGTTCGTCGATGGGCTTGTCCGAAAGATCAAACAGCGAGCTCATGGTGCTCCACGGTAGTACAGCTCGAGGTGCGGCACTCGTCGTTAAGCTGGAAACATGCTTGAGGATGTCATCATCGTCGGTGGCGGCCAAGCTGCCCTCGCTACCGCCTATTACTTGCACAAACGCGGCATTGATCCGCTCATTCTGGACAATCAGCCCGCTCCCGGCGGCTCCTGGCGCAATGTCTGGCCCTCACTGACGCTCTTTTCCACCCCGGACTTTTCCAACCTTCCGGGCATCCAGATGCCCAATTATGACGGTTTCCCGCCCGCTTCCCACGTGATTGACTACCTCAACTCCTACGAAAAGCGCTACGAACTGCGCGTTCAGCGCCCGGTCGCCGTCACGCACGTCTCCCACGACGGCACCTTCCACCTCACCAGCGATGCTGGCGACTTCGAATCCCGCCAGCTCATCGCAGCTACCGGCAACCGCCCCTTCGTCCCGCACTACCCCGGCGCGACCCCCGCAAAGCAGTGGCACTCGGCCAACTACCCAGGTCCCGAACCCTTTGCAGGCTCCCGCGTCGCCGTGGTCGGCGCAGCGAACTCCGGTGCTCAAATTGCCGCTGAACTGTTGCTCGCCGGCATCGATGCCGCCTGGTACACCCGCCACGAACCTCGCTGGATGCCCGACGACGTCGACGGCCGCGTCCTGTTCAAACGCAATCGTCAACGCGCACTCGCCATCGCACGTGGCGAACCCGACCCCGGCCCCTCTGACACACTCGGCGACATCGTCGTCCTACCGTCCGTCCGCAAGGCCCGCGACTCCGGCGCACTCACCTGGACGCCCATGTTCTCTTCGCTTGACGACGTCCACGCGGACCACCTCATCTGGTGCACCGGTTTCCGCCCCGCGCTCGGCCCCTTCCGCAGCGTTGCCCCTGACTTCATCGAGTTTGTCGGCTACGGCGACTGGGTTGGCCCCGGTGCCGCCACAATCATGGGTGTTGGCCCCTTTGCTAAGCGCGCGGCCGAGCGAGTGGCTGCCCGTCTGTCAGCATGACCTGCATCAGCAGCATGTCTAACCAGTGCCCATATTTCGTCCCGACCTGCGGCAATAGCCCAACGCGCTGAAAGCCATACTTTTCGTGCAGGGCAATCGATCTCGCGTTGGCGCCTTCAATCGCCGCAACCAGAACATGCTTTCCCGCCTCACGAGCAGCATCAATAGTCACCTGAAGGAGCTGCCCACCAATGCCCCGACCCTGGAAGTTTGGATGCACGTAGATGGAGTTTTCCACCGTGTACTGAAACCCGTCGAAGTCACGGAAATCGCTAAAGGTGGCATACCCAGCGACTTCGTCGTCAAGCGTGGCGACGAAAACCGGGTAGCCCTTGTCCCAGTGTGCCTCCATCCATGCGATGCGATCCTCCGCGCTGACGGTGTCATCGTTCCAGATGGCGACGGTGTTGATCACGGCCTCGTTGTAGATCTCCGCGATTGCTGCGGCGTCCTCCCGCGTTGCGTGCCGGATGATCACGGTTTTGCTCCCCACTGCCTGCGCTGTTTTCTACCTCGCCCAAATCGAACTTCGGTCAAACAGTAGCAATCTGGGACTTCTAGCTAGATATCCGCGTCTGATAGGGGTTGAAAATCCCAAAGTTGACAGCCCCGCTAGCTAAACGGTCTTAGCGATATCTTCTCCGACCGATCTCCCCTGGCGAATTAAAACTCACATCCTGCCAGTGGGACGCCTGCTGCCATGCGTATGATGTACGCAAGGTAACGTGGCCTTTCATTGAAGATTTCTATAGACGGTGGAAAGTTAGGCTTTCCTTTTTGACGTCACGTTACCACTCGTCTACGAGAAGCTGGCCCGCACCAATCACTCGTTGGTAAACGGCAGAAATCGACCGCTACCCCGGCTCGCACTGGAAATAAGACATCAGGGTGCACAAGACTCTTCTAGCTACTTTCTATAAACCGTTGAAAGTATGAAAACACTGGCATTCCCAACCTTGCTAGATTGGGGTTACGACGACACGTCTTTGATTACAAACCCAAAGGATAACGTCGGACTCATTTCCCCGAATATTCTCCCAACAGCTATTGACCACCTTTTTAGGAGGAACCGTGTTGACCTATTCCAAACTCTCAGAAGCGTGTTCACGTGGCGGAGCCAACGCCTTGACATCGGTCACCGATTTACAGCCTGCGGCAGGAACACACGCGTCGGTGGCTCCCGCGAAGTTCGTTGACCGGCAAGAATCGGTTTTCGCTTTTGAAACCCGTTACATCGACGGTGAACCGCAGACTGTGGTGATAATTGATTCAAAGCAGTCCGCCAATAACCGTGCTGAGTTGGCTCTCGCACACGACATTGAAGCAGGAAACAGGGTTCTTTCTCGCATGCCACGTATGCGTGTGACCTACCCAAGTGGGGAGGAATTTTCCGACCTTCAGCTTCCCCACCGGTTTGCTGATGGTCACCTGCGAGCAGCCACGATTGATGGAGTTGAAGCAACAAAGCACCCTGCTTATAAAGAAGTCCGCAATGCCACCACGGACAACATCACAGCGCTGGTTAATGCTGCTCCAATCGCCGCCGTCTTCGGTGCCTGGGACTCCACCCGCCCCAAGGGGCAGCTACGGCTTCCCAGTGCCCTTGTTGGCGAAGTCATCGGTGTCCTGGCAGACCAGGAATGCAGCGGTAAAGAGCAACAATCACTACGAGGTGGAGCACGTGTCGATCCGCTAGCGATGAGCGTGCGCCTCACTCCGACTGATGCCCAAAAACTGGTGGATGCGCAACGCGATGAGCTAAGCCCGAATCTGGTTGACAAATTTGAAAATCAAGTCAAGAAAGCCAAAAAAGGTGAACTCATCTCCGCATCACCCCTGGGTCTAGGCGGAATTCCTCCCACGCTCGAATCTCTCGGTGGAGTCTCATGCCGCAACATCATTCGTTCGTGGGTTCTGAGCTTTGCAACGCTACGCCAGCTACGTTTCGGTGGCACGGTGGAGCAGGACATTTCCGGCCGTGCCCTCCTAGCTGCTCTCGGTGTCGCACTCATAGCTCGAGCCGAAGAAGAGTTATACCTTCGAGCCAACTGCCACCTAGTTGAATCCGGAGTTCCTGTGGTCACTCTGGACAAGCGCTTCGGAGAAACCGAGAATCTCAAACCCTTCACGGTGGAAGCCTCTGACGCATTGCTTGCAGAAGCTCTGGACAAGGCTACTTCTGCCGGTGTCGTTGACTGGCATGGACAGGTCCTTGAATTCCAGGGAGACCCAGTAATCCTGAGCGGCGCTATTGAGAAATCCGAGGCATAACCATGGAAACCACCACGCTTGCTCTGCGTGTGCGGTTCCTCAGAGGCATCTATCAAGGGCATTCCCCCGACAAAAGCCCTGAACTTATGCCTCAGCCAGCACGTTTACACTCTGCATTGCTCAATTCTGCAGGCAGGGGAACAGCCGCTATTCGCACCGCAAAAGGGTTCTTACGTCCCTCGGAAGAATCGATTACTGCTCTCAAGTGGCTGGAACAGCACGCCCCCGACGGCATCGAGGTGCCTGAACATCGCTGGCTTGATCCTGCGCACAGAAGATTCATCTACCGCAATGTCAGTTCTGTGAACTTTAAGCACCGCACAGAAGAACGTGCAATTTCTGACGGTGTGACAGTCGCCTCCCACTTTGGGTTCATGTGGAACAACGTCCCGGTGAGAATCGCTTCAACTATCGAGGATCTTACGGGGGACATTGCCTACATCGGCGAAGCCGAAAGCATCGCGGTTGTCGAGCCGGGCGAAGTCACTCCAACACTAGTACTCGATAAGACATCTTCCCCCTTTAAGCGAGGTGGTCTTGGGTTGGAGTGTCCTTCACCAGGTCGCACAGCTTATCTTCTCAATCAATTCGAGAATCTACGCAAACAGAAGCCCCCCAAAACCGAGAAGTACAGTAAGTCCGAACTTCCAGTTGCTCCGCCGGTGCCCCGAGAGTTCATTACTCGACATCGCTATGCGGGTGTCAAACAGCAGCCGACCACAGGGCCGTGGATGCATGTCGTTTTCCTTGGTTTGCCGGGAGCCGAAGTCCCAATTCACCTTAGGGTGGAACTGGCGAAGGTAGTCCACCGGGCAATTGTTGCTGCCGTAGGCTACGGTACCTCCCCCATGATTACCGGCAAGTACCCAAAGTCCCTATCGAATCGACCGGCAAATCATCTTGCCGTGCATTATCTACCCCGCGTAGAAGCGAAACGTTTCGGTTATGACCACGGTGTGGTCATGCTTCTTATTCCCCGCAGTGCAGAGGAGCTAGATTTGAAGCAGTTGACGACGGCGCTGCCCTCTGTAGCCAAGAACGGACTATGGTCACGACGGTTAGGCAAACGGAAAGTGACCTTTAATGGACATTCCGTTCCCGCCACTGATTTTTGGCCAGAACCGGAAACAGGAATGAAACGTTTATGGTTTACCGCTACACCAGTGGTGCCCGATACGCGCCCGGTAAGCGAGCAAAAACTGGGGCGGAGATGGAATCTACGTGACGCCGGGCTCTTGTCTGTTGCATTCACATTCAAAGATGACCTCGAATTCTCTGGTCGACACGAAACGCTTTATTTGAACGCACGTGACACCGCACACCAACTAGGGTGCCGCATCCTAAAGGCGAAGACGGTGGCCGGGAAACCTCGCGACTACGCGCACACCATGCCGAAATCCGTAAGCATTCAACCATGGTCCGGCATCGTTGATCTCGGAGGCCTACACCCGGAAACTGGCATGGTCGCTATCGGGCAGTCTCGGCACATGGGTGGCGGCTTACTTGTACCGCACGACGTAAAGCTCGAGGAGTATACGCGACTCATGGAAGGAATGCGGGATGTCTGAACAAACCGTGAAAAGATCACGCTTCGCCGAGTTTTTTGCTGCTGTAAACAATGGACACACTCCTTTTACCTGGCAAGAAGAATTACTCGGCTACATCCTTGACCATGGAGAATGGCCACGTCAGGTGACGGCTCCCACTGGGGCCGGGAAATCTGCGGTTGTCGATATTCATATCTTCGCTAATGCGGTGGCATCGGCTGATGGACCTCGGATTCCTCGCCGGCTGCACACCGTGGTCAACCGTCGCGCTCTTGTTGATAACCAGGCGGATCACGCGCAGCGCATCAAGAAATTACTACAGATGGCGATGAAAGGGGAGACCGAAAACCCAATCCTCCAGGAAGTAGCTGAGGCACTGTGCAAGTTGCGGGGAGACTGCGATGACACTCCGCTGGAAGTGGGTCATTTACGAGGAGAGCTTCCCACAAGGACTCTCCCACTTGAGGAGCTGTCTGCGTGCAGTGTAATTGCCGCGACTCCAGATATGTGGGGCTCTCGCCTGCTGTTCCGCGGCTATGGTTCAAGCAAATACGCTCGGCCGAGAGAAACCGCCTTGGTCGGGATGGATTCGGTTGTTGTCGTTGACGAGTCCCACCTAAGCAGACAGCTGGTAGCCACTGCACGTAGGGTTGCCCAGCTGCAACGACGGGAACAGCACATCGGTGTGCCAACACTGCAAGTTACGGAAACCTCTGCGACAGTAGCCACCGATGAGGATACCGCGGCAACAGTTGCTGTACGCGCACGGGAACTATCGGGCGACTGCGATGCTTTGCTGCGCAAGCGTTTCTTCGCGAACAAAAAGTTCACATACGTACCGGTCAATCGGTGGGACGGGCGCCCAAAAAACTTGCAAGTTATTAATACTGCAGTCGAACATGCTCAGCGCCTCCACAACACACATGGCGCCACTGTCGGCATCATAGTGAACCATATAAAGACCGCCACTTCCATTGCCTCTACGTTGCGAAAAGCAGGTCTCACGACCTTGACCCTTGTCGGACGAATGAGGCCATGGGACCTTGAGCAGCTGCGTAAGAAACACCCAAATGCCTTCACCGTAACCGGAGACTCAACGGTGGATGTCATTGTTGCCACACAAACGCTTGAAGTAGGCATAGATATAAGTTTTACATCCCTTGTCACCGAATTAGCTCCCTCTTCATCGCTTGCGCAACGGTTCGGGAGAACTAACCGGCTCGGTAAATATGACAATGCCGACATCATCGTTATAGGTCCGCCAATAGATAAAAAAGTCACCAAAGATGCACCGCCCTATTCCGCTAGCGACATGTGCTCCGCAAGGCAATGGGTAGAAAAACTCGAAGAGGCAGGATCTGCGTCTCCCGCTGTCCTGGAGAAGATTCCACCTCCTCCCAGCGAACTGTCCAGGGTAGTCGAGCAGCGAATTGAACTAGCTGACCTTGATTTCTTATCCCGAACTTCTGACCCTCTTGTCGCGGAACCAAGCCTGGAGCTTTGGCTGCGCGACAGTCTGGAAGATGACACAAAGGCACTAGGAATTGTTGTGCGCGACAATCTTCCGACTGATGGCATAGCAACCCTCGAACTTCTGAAGGAGTTTCCCCCGTTTGCGGAGGAAGTCTTCCCCGCCAAGTTTTCTGAGATTCGAAGTATCCTCCAACGTGATAGAAACTTGCGGGTATTTTTATACCGTGACGACGATGTTTTCACCTTTGACGCATCTGAGGACGGATTAAAACCGGGTGACATCATCATCGTCGACGAAGGGCTACGTTTCACAACTGAATTTGTTGTTGATGAACACCCGTCAGATGACCCCCCACGTCAGGTGGTCATCGACGACGCCTCGCGCCCCCTAATAAAAGTGCACTCACCGAGTGACAGCGAAGCAGAGAAAAATATATTCCGCCAGCTCGTCAATTTAAATTCCTCTGAGGCCGCAGAAAAACTCGGCGTGGATATGCAGAACTGGGAAGTCGTCTTGTCAAAGACGATAGTCGACTCGAATCGCCGTGATGCCGTTGCCTGGTACGCCCTGAAGCCCCTGGTAGCAGTAGGTTCAGAGATTTTGCAAGAGTGGACACCGTCTACCCGTGCCGTCTTTTTGAAGGAACATCAGAAGGAGGTAGCGGAGCGTGCCCGGCTCATTGCAGATTCACTTGGAATCACAAATCCTTACGCTGAACAGATCGAGCGGGCTGCACTGCACCACGACGATGGTAAATCTGACCCACGATTCCAGGCGATGCTAGGCCGTATCAAGGACGAAGCGGAACTTGCGAAAAGTCGCGAACGGACAAAACAAGAGGTGCACCGGGCGCACATGCTCAGTGGGCTACCCGCAGGGTGGCGCCATGAACAGTTGTCTGCACTACTACTCGCACAAAAACACGGATTGGCCTCTGACAATGAAATAGCACTGCGAGTAGTCGGGACGAGCCATGGGCGAGGAAGACTGAGTTTTCCTCACGTAGGTGCAGAAATTCTTGATGAGGAAAACGATGCCATTTTGCGTGATATTGCTGAGCACTTATTCACTACAGGTGGTTGGGACTCGTTGATTATGCGGACGAATCGGAAATACGGCCATTACGCGGTGTCTTTCGCTGAGGCAGTTGAACGTGCTGCTGATGCCCAGATCTCGAAGGAGACGAAGTGACGCAACGCATGTTAATTGCCGGAAATGTGTCAAGCGCGTTGACACATTTCGCGACCTATGGCCTAGCTCTTCTCATTGACTCAGATATTGATGGCGCTGAGTCACGTGTCTTTTTTACCGAAGAGGCCTACCCACGAGCAATTCTTGAAATTGATGGATGTGCGCCACCCGATGTTGCAACGGCGTTGCGTGCTATTGCTCAGCGCTGGGCGGACCGAAAATCCTGGGCACAGGCAACAATGGAATATCCCGATGGAAAACAAACCGTAGCGCGATCACCTTTCTCGCCGCGCATCAAACAGTTCGGCGATTCTTTAGTCTGGGAACGACACAGTTCATTTCGCAACAACTACCTGGATTCTTTATCCACTGATTCCATGGCTCTCCAATTCATCCAAGGATTAGGTGAAGCAGCGTATTGGCGTCAAGAATCCAATTCCCCGCGGCCCGACGAGGGAGCTTCGCGATGGGAGATGAAAACACGTAACCACGGGCAAGAATTTATCGTCCATCGCCTGGCACCGTTAGTAACCGAGTTAGCCGCGTGGCCTGTGGAGCAGATTCTAGGTGGCCTCGAAGGCAAGATTCTCAATGATGTTATCGGGAAAAACAAAGCCGACTCGCGCAGCGCATCAGGGTTTACCGCCCCACGTCCGACAGATAATGCATTGGCTTTCGCTGCTTTACTCGGAATGAGTATGGTGCCACCAATCCGGAATATCGATGCGCTCAGCGTAACCCCAGGAGCCTATCCACAAAACATCACACATCCTAACTGGATGGTGTTGCCAGTCCCCACAACTCCGGTCACAAGCGAACGGCTGCGCAGCATACTGCTGTCAAAGCAGCTCGATGAAGTAGCCAAGTCTGTGCTCGAAATGAACGGTAATCGACTCAGCGCACCCGAGGCTGGGAAAATCTGGCTACGTAATCGTGGCGTGCCTGCCGTGGCGGTCTTTTCCATTCTAAAAGCCGGCAGCGCTTCTGCACCTGAACGCCAAGTCCTCAACGGAAACCTGGTGGTCTTATGACTCTTCCCGATACCGAATACCTACCAATCAGCCTTGTATGTCACACTGTATTTTGTCCGCGACGAACATGGCTCGAAGCCAATGGTGAGAAGACGGATACCTATCAGATGGAAGCAGGATACTCGGCCCATCGTCGAGTAGATAGCCCAGGGCAATCGCGCCCCAACGAACTGCGGAGTTTAACCCTGCGCTCAGATACACATGGGCTGGTTGGCAAAGCGGACCTCGTCCATACAGATGACGTCTCCGTACGCCTGGTTGAGTACAAGGCAACGCCCCTTCGAAAAACTGCCACAGTGACCCAAGCTCAAAAGGTGCAGCTTGCTCTTCAAGCATTGTGCCTCGAAGAAAGCGGGTTCTTGGTTTCCGGTGCCTCAGTCCGATTCACGAATCACAACCGAACCATCCCGGTGGACCTTTCCAGTCACCTCCGTGAAACAGCGCTTGATTACGTGGCCCAGACACAGGAAATCGTCGAGTCAAGGAATGCTCCTGCCCCACATATCGATGATGCCCGCTGCAATTCATGCTCCCACCTATCAGTATGCCTCCCAGACGAACGTCAGCAGAAAACAGTGCGGCGGCGTATCCGCGCTGCCGATTCAGGTGGTCAGCTTCTGCACGTTACGGTCCCTGGTAGTCGTGTCTCATTGTCCCGTGGTCGAGTTCGCATTTCTAAGCACAAGGAAGAGTTAGCGACGGTCGCCACCGAACAAGTCGACGGCATTGTCGTCCACGGCAACATTGATATTTCTGCAGCATTACTTCGTCAGATGCTGTGGCGACGAAACCCTGTAGTGTGGTGTTCTTCTACAGGACGTGTGTATGGGTGGTCGCAACCAGCCGATGGCCCCAATGGTGCTTCGCGAATGAGACAACACGTTCTTTTTCAAAACGGTTATCTCCCAATTGCCCAGAAAATGATTTTTGCCAAGTTACAAAACCAGGCAACGTTTCTACGAAGGAATTCCCGTACAACACCCGATACAACAATTTTGCGTGAGTTGGCTCGCGCTGCATTGGAGTGCACCGACATAAACCAACTATTTGGGATTGAAGGAGAGGGCGCTAGCTACTACTTCTCGAATTTTGGTGGATTAGTCAAAATACGCGCAATGGAGAAATACTCCTTCGAATGGGTTGGTAGACACGGTCGAGGTGCAACAGATCCCATCAATATTCTGTTGAATTATGCCTATGGAATGTTGACGGTCGAATGTATCCGTGCGCTTGTCTCGTGCGGACTAGATCCCCATGCCGGTGTTTTACACAGTAGTAGCCGAAACAAACCGGCTCTGGCACTTGACCTGATGGAGGAGTTCCGACCAATCGTCGCTGATTCAGCCGTCATTGGGATGTTGAATAAGTTGGCATTCCCGCTACGCGGATTCAGTAGGAATGGTGAGGCTCTAAGGCTTTCCGATGATGGCAGAAAGGCCATAGTCCGATCAATTGAAAACCGTCTTGAAGAAGAATTCACGCATCCAACATTTGGATACAAAGTGACATGGCGTCGAGCCATCGAAGTACAAGCACGAATGCTGCTCGGAGTCATCGATGGAACGCAACCGTCGTACAAAGGTATCGTGACACGCTGATGCGAAAAGACACCCGTCGCACCATCATCGCCTACGACATCCAGAATGATCGGAGGAGAACAAAAGTAGCCAAGACGCTAGAAAGCTACGGTGATCGAGTCCAATACAGCGTCTTTGTTATTGATATCCACCCAGCTGCGCTACTTCGTCTCAAAGGGGAAGTACGTAAGATAATAAACGACCGGGAAGACTCAATCCTCTTCTGTGACTTGGGGCTAGTCTCCCACCTCAGCGAAACTCACTACTCTTACCTCGGGCAAGAACGCAAGGTTACCAGCAGTGGACCGTTAATCGTCTAGCGAGCATACCTTACTCTCCAACAATGATGGTGGATGCTCGCCTCTCAAAACATGCAGGCAAACACTGTTTTTCCGACTCTTCCACATGTTGAAATGCCGTGCCGTCGAAAGCCAGAGGTAGGATACTCGTAAACCTTCTTGAAAAACCTGTTCAGCGGGCTATATTTGAGGGGGCTGTTGCTGCCACTCCGGTGGCAGCCTTTCATT
>NZ_KV836090.1:6942-7613 GCF_001838215.1 Corynebacterium sp. HMSC061H03 | reverse complement strand
GCCACTCCGGTGGCAGCCTTTCATTGAGGCTCGGTCTCGTTCATTGCCCCCGATGTTGGTTTCGAGTTGCTGCCACTCCGGTGGCAGCCTTTCATTGAGGCGGGCATTCGGTGACCGCACTCACGCCAGTTGAGGGTTGCTGCCACTCCGGTGGCAGCCTTTCATTGAGGCGGAGAGCCGCTCACACAAAGGGACACCGACCTCGGGTTGCTGCCACTCCGGTGGCAGCCTTTCATTGAGGCGTAGAGGAAATCAATCCCGATGGGGAGGTTCAGCCAGTTGCTGCCACTCCGGTGGCAGCCTTTCATTGAGGCGGGTGGGACCCGATAGCGGCGTATTTCCGGCGTGAGGTTGCTGCCACTCCGGTGGCAGCCTTTCATTGAGGCCGCGAAAAACCGGCGAACCTTCTCTACGCCGTCGAGTGTTGCTGCCACTCCGGTGGCAGCCTTTCATTGAGGCACCTGAAGCGTCATCACAGCCGTAGAATGCCCCAAGTTGCTGCCACTCCGGTGGCAGCCTTTCATTGAGGCACGTATAAACCGGCGACGGTTGCGCAGGTGACTGTGGGGTTGCTGCCACTCCGGTGGCAGCCTTTCATTGAGGCTCTAGAAACTATGACACCCACACCACCGAACAACATGTTGCTGCCACTCCGGTGGCAGCCTTTCATT
>NZ_KV836090.1:6170-6842 GCF_001838215.1 Corynebacterium sp. HMSC061H03 | reverse complement strand
TGCCACTCCGGTGGCAGCCTTTCATTGAGGCATTCACCTTCGAGGCGAAGAGAGTTCGGACGGAGGTTGCTGCCACTTCGGTGGCAGCCTTTCATTGAGGCGCAGCGATAGCCGCCGCAGACTCCGCCATCGACTCCGGTTGCTGCCACTTCGGTGGCAGCCTTTCATTGAGGCGGATCCATGCGCTGCGCCACGGTGCCCCATGCGCCAGTTGCTGCCACTTCGGTGGCAGCCTTTCATTGAGGCAGGAGCGTATCAGCAGCGCGGAAGCTGTTCTCGACGGTTGCTGCCACTTCGGTGGCAGCCTTTCATTGAGGCAACGTCATCCCACACCAACGAGCGAACTGCACCGCGTTGCTGCCACTTCGGTGGCAGCCTTTCATTGAGGCTGCAAAACCTTCTGCGAGTACACCGACCCATCCGGGCGGTTGCTGCCACTTCGGTGGCAGCCTTTCATTGAGGCCGACGCCCATCAGCCCGGCGCGTAGCGGTGTCTTCGGGTTGCTGCCACTTCGGTGGCAGCCTTTCATTGAGGCTTCGAGACAGGCCGCGGCTCCTTTACGCTGCGCGGGTTGCTGCCACTTCGGTGGCAGCCTTTCATTGAGGCTCCACAGCTGTCATGTCGTGCGCTGTCAGGTGGTGTTGCTGCCACTTCGGTGGCAGCCTTTCATT
>NZ_KV836090.1:0-6070 GCF_001838215.1 Corynebacterium sp. HMSC061H03 | reverse complement strand
TGCCACTTCGGTGGCAGCCTTTCATTGAGGCATGAGCCCGTCGGCCTCGGCGTCCTCCCGTGTTGCTTGCCGGATGATCATGGTTTTGCCCCCGTTGTCTGCGCTGGTTTCTGCGCTCCGCCTTTATAGATGCGAGATTATCAAGCTTCCGGTTTCGAACGGGTGTTTTATTTATACTTTTCTGCACTTCTCCATGCGCCACCCGCAAACAACCTGGTAACAAACGCTTTTGCGGTCAGCCGACATCTACAAAACCATTCAAAATCTCTCATCATTTCTCTTTACAAACCAGAACGGCCTCTGTACGATAGCAAGTAAGTTCGAAAGAAAACCGACAACCATTGGAGCACCAGGGGGGATCCAATGAAGTCCGAACAAGTACCCGAACCATCTTGGGCTCATGAAAATCCTGAAGATGAGCTCTCAGCACTCGCGCGGGCTACCAACCGCGCCCAACTTGAGTTGATTGAAGCCTGCTGCCCTGCAGGTGATGATGACGTTGAAAACCATGCCGCCCGCATCAGCGTTCGGCTGGGAATCACCCGCAGTGAGGCACTGCGTATCTGTGACATTGGCCTGTTGCTGGAGAAAATGCCGCAGTTAGCGGACTATGCCCGGGAAAGCTGTGCATTGTCCATGCGGCAACTCGGCATCATTGCACATGGCGTAGTCGGAATCGAGCCAGATCAAATACCCGATGCGGAGAAGAAAATTTTGGCATTGGTTACGCCACGGAAGCGTCGTCAAGCAATGATTGGCCCTCGCACGCTCACCACCAAAATTGGTGATATTGCTGCGGATTTGGATGACCGCGCTCGTGCCGACGGCACAATTCCCACCATCACCGATACGGAATCAGTGACTCTGGTGGAACGTCCCGACAGTTACTCCCAAATCATTCTCACACTGCGGCCGGACCGCGCCTACTTCGCCATGTGCGCAATTGAAACGGTCTTCCGCGCGAATGAAGAAATGACCCAGGCAGATGCATTTGTGGAACTGATCCACCAGCGCACCAATGCGGAGGTTGTGCTCAATGCTTTCCGCGAGCCTCAAAGTGATGACGCCTGGCTGGACGGTGCCGGCTGGCTCGGCGCGCTGGTCACAGAAGAGTGGATGCAAAAGGTGACGCATGTCCGCCTCTCAGCAGACACCGCCACCAATGGTTACCGCCCATCCCCAGCGCAGGTCGCCCGCGTCCACGGTCGTGACGGCACATGTCGCTTCCCCGGCTGCGAAGTCCCAGCGTACAAGTGCGATATTGACCATATCGCGCCGTACAACCAGGAAGACCCCGAAGCCGGTGGCCCTACCGACACGCAGAATCTGCACTGCCTATGCCGGAAGCACCACAACCTGAAAACCCACAAGCTCTGGGATATCACCGCTTATGAGGACGGCTCAGAGGTGTGGTCCTCGACCGACGGCGTTACCGCGGCCACCGTCCCGGCCGGACCGTTAGCCGGGTTCGGGCGACAAACTTTTGACAAGCGCGCTACTCAGAAGACGAAAGCACGCCATGACCACTACATGAAGTGGTGGCTGTCATTCGCGGCGGTGCCAGACCTGGTCTTTGATGATGGGGAGGATTAACCCAGCGGGCCTCCGCAGTTCGGCCATGCGCCAGCACCCTGGGAGGCAAGCACGCGCTCGCCAATCTCAATCTGCTGCTCCTTGGTGGCCTGGTCAGCCGTTGGTGCGTACTGGTCACCGCCGTGGCCGCTCCAGGTCTGCTGCGAGAACTGTAGTCCGCCGTAGTAGCCGTTACCGGTATTGGTCTGCCAATTTCCGCCGGACTCACATGCCGCAACCTGATCCCAGGCGCTAACTGATGCAGCGTTAGCAGCGGCGGTCGGGGCAGCAATCATGCCTGCTGCCACGGCGGCGGATGCGATGAACTTACCGGAAAAACGCATAAAAAGAGAACACTCCTAAAGGGTTGACTTTTCTCTTGGCCGACCAACCTACGCGCACCCTCCCCCACCCTGTCAACCCGTATCCTGGAAAGCATGTCCGTGGCAGATGTCGTCCGCAAAACCGAGAGAAGAATCAACGCGCTGGCCGCCAAGCGTTCCAAAAACGCTGGTTGGGAACCGGAAATCATCGGATTCACCGGGTACGGAAATGCAGAGCGCGTTCGCGTACTCGGCCGTGTCCTTATGAAGGATCCGGCCAAAAAACGAGACGAAGAACGAAACAAAAAACGCGGGTTTTGGCAGTTCTTTACCGTCGAACTCGCGGACTTTCCCGTCACCATCACTGCCGGCAATCGCACGGTGGAAACCACCACGGATAGCAACGGCTACATCGAGGTGCTGATTCGGAATCACGGCCTCGAACCCGGCTGGCACGAGATCACCATCAACGACACTCCCGCAGAGGCCCTCATCCTCTCCCCGGAAACCAAATACGGCATCGTCTCCGATATTGATGACACTGTTTTGGTCACCATGCTGCCGCGCACCCTCATCGCCGCCTACAACTCCTGGGTCAAAGAGACAGACGAGCGCAAAGCCGTCGCTGGCTTCAGCGAGTTCTATGCGCAACTTCGCCGTCGTTACGCGAGCAAAACCGATGAGGACACGGACGTTCCCGTCATCTACCTTTCCACCGGCGCATGGAACACCTTCGGCACACTAAAAAAGTTCCTGCACCGCAACAACCTGCCGAAGGGCCCGCTACTGCTCACCGATTGGGGGCCAACGCCCACTGGCCTGTTCCGCTCGGGCAAGGAACATAAGAAGGTGCGACTGCGGGACCTGTTTATTGACTTCCCCGAAATCAACTGGATTCTCGTCGGTGATGACGGCCAATACGACCCGCTCATCTACGGCACAGCCGCGGCGGAGCATCCGGATAAGGTCGCGGCAATCGCAATCCGCAACCTCACTCCCAGCGAGCACGTGCTCTCCCACGGCACCGCAGTGCCAATTGAAAAACTGGAGAACAAGGAGGTTCCATTCATCGAGGGTGCCGACGGCTTTAAGCTGCTCAAACAGATCGACCAACTGCCGCAACCATGATCTACCTCCGCCAGGCCCGTATTCACGATGATGCCGAGCTCCCGGCTTACGTCGTAAAGCTCGCGTTGCCCTTCCCCATGGCCTTCACCACGCCGATTACCATCTTGACCGGCGAAAACGGCAAGGGAAAGTCGACGGTGCTGGAGGCGTTGGCGTCGGCGATGGGGGTCGACACGGACGGCGGCTCGCGGTTTAAAACGCAGGAGCGCACCTCTCCGATTCCGCTCGCGCTGACCAAGCGCAATCCCCCGGATACGTTCTTCTTTCGCGGCGACGCGCACTTAAACCTCGCGCGTTTCTACGCATCGATCGGCAGCCTCCCCGGCGGTGACGGCATGGCGGATCTGACGAAAATGAGTCACGGCCAATCCATCATGGCGCTGGCCAAACGCCGCTACGGTGCCGAATCGCTAATCTTCCTCGACGAACCCGAGGCCGGACTGTCGGTACTGCGCCAGCTGGAACTCCTCGGCCGTCTCGGCGCGCTCGCAGAAGCCGGCGCACAGATTATCATGGCGACGCATTCCCCCATCTTGCTCGCCGCACCGGAAGCAACAATCATTTCGCTTGACGACGCCGACACCACCCACTTCGAAGATACCCTCGCGGTACGGGCGACCAGGGATTTCCTAGCCGATCCCATCGGCATCGCGGACTACATGGTGGAGCGTTTTACTTCGGATTCTTAAGCCCCAGCGCCGCCACGACCCCCAGGGCCGACAGTGCCACCGGCAACCACATGGCGTCACTCATGGAGGTGGTGAAGTCGCCACGGTTGCCGCTGAGCGCCGCGGCCATGACGGTGGCAATCAGCGCACTACCCAGCACACTGCCAATTTGGCGGATGGTGTTGTACACACCGGAGGCGGCACCGGCGAGAGCCGGATCAATATTGCGAGTCGCGGCGGTCGACAGCGTGCCCCACACAAACGCGTTGGCCACACCGAATGCGGCGCCCGGCAGCAGCAACCACAGCACGGAGAGGTTCTCGTGGATGAGGTAGTGGAACCCGAGCATGCCCACCAGCGAGGACCCAAAACCAATCAGCGCGAACTCGCGGAACTTCAATCGGTCCAGCATTCGTCCAGTCCACGGCGCCATGACACCGGAGATGAGCGCCTGTGGCACGAGCAGCAGCGAGGCTTGAATGGTCGACAGGTCGCGGGCGTTCTGAGCGAAGAGGATAATCGGGAAACCGACCGCGACCACCAGCGCGCCCATCACAGCAATGGCCAGCGAGGAAATGGTGAAGTTGCGATCTTTAAAAAGGGACAGCGGCATCAGCGGCTCGGCCGTCGTCTTGGCCTCCCATACGGTGAACAGACCAAGAATCACGACACCACCGGCAATCAGTGCCCAAATCCAACTAGACCAACCGGCGCTCTCCCCTTCCTGGATGCCGAAGACCAGCAGGAACATACCAATCGCGCTGAGCACAACGCCCAGATAGTCAATCTTATTGCGGTGCGTCTCAAAGGTCGGCAGGTAGCGGAACGCAAAAACGAGCCCGACCACGCCAATCGGCACATTAATGAGGAAAATCCAGCGCCAACTCAGCAACTGAATCAAGATGCCACCAGCCAGCGGCCCCGTCAGCGAGGCAATTCCGGCCGCCGCGCCCCACAGCCCCATCGCCGCACCGCGATGCACCGGTGGAAACATCTGCGTAATCAGCGCCATCGTCTGCGGTGTCAGCAGCGCGGCCCCCAGTCCCTGCACCACGCGGGCAATGATCAGCATGCTTAACGACGGCGCCAACCCACACGCCAGCGACGCCAACACGAAGATAACCAGGCCCGCTACATAGGTGTGCTTGACTCCCCAGAGGTCACCGAGCCTGCCGGTAATAAGCAACGGCACCGCATAGGCCAGCAGATAGCCACTGGTCACCCACATGACCTGGTTGAGCTCACCGCCCAGTTCATGCTGGATGGTGTTGATGCCAACAGTGACAATGGTGGCGTCGACCAGAATCATGAAGAAGCCGAGCAAAACGGTCCACAGCGCTGGCCACGCCTTTTTGGGATCAAACTGAGTATTCAAATCTGTAGCCACTCGGAGTCATGTTAGTTGATGGCACGGTTGTGAGTTGATAGCACGGTAAAATCCAGACCATGGCTGTTCAGCATATGACCGACGAAACCATCGCCGAGTTCTTCGCCGACCACCTCTCGCGGGTAGATGATGACACGCAGCGCGCTGTCGCTCTTGAGGTGTTGGAATGGGTTCATGAAAAGTATCCCGAGATGGGCGTTCGCATTGCCTGGAAGCAGCCGATGTTCACGCTAGACGGCACTTTTATCATTGGTTTCTCCTACTCCAAGAAGCACATGGCTATCGCCCCGGAACGCGCTGGTATTGAGAAGTTCTCCGACGAGTTCGATGCCCGCGGCCTCTCCTACGGAAAGATGATGGTCCGCTTCCCCTGGCCGAAGGACAGCAAGGCCGAGTCCATGCCGCTGGACCTGCTTGCCAAGATGATTGAGTTCAACATGGAGGACAAGCGCGGGATGACCAAGTTTTGGCGATAGGCCAGACTCAAACCAAACCCACCTACATCGCTAAATCCGCCAGGGCATCCTCATCAACAATGGCCGTCCACCGTCGGCCCGATTCGATGATGCCCTCGCACTTCCGCTTACTCATCACTCGCGAGACCAACGTCCCAGCACTTGCGACTGCCAATACCGGTATTGCAATGGGTGCGGCCGGTACGAGCGTGGCAATTGAAACGGCCGACGCATCCGACGACTTGTGGCCACGCTATTCACCTATCGATGCGCTGCAGCGTGGCCACAAGTGAATAGCGCATCGACAAGTGAGAGGGCCTGGCCCACAGCGTGCACATAAGTGCCGAAAAAACATCGATAAGTCAGGGGAATCCATCGACAAGCGAGCGAAATACATCAATAAGTCCCCGAAACCTGGCCATAAGTGCCGGACAGGGTTTAAAGAGGGTTAAGGGTTAAAGGACAAGCCAACAACCTCAGCTCAGCATCCGCCTCTGCTTCAATCCAGGGTTAAGTAAAGAAAAGTGTGTCCGCATG
>NZ_KV836089.1:0-54226 GCF_001838215.1 Corynebacterium sp. HMSC061H03 | reverse complement strand
CCATGATGCAATGACCGCCTGACCCTACCGCCTGAAAAATGGCCTGAAAGTGCTATAAACTCGCACAGTTTCACATTTGCAGCCCATATTCACCCGTTCAGCCCGTAATTTTTGGGGTCTGCCCAGACATTATCTCGGGAATCAGACATACTTTTGTCATGTAACGTTCTTTTTACGCTTGAAGATTTACGCTTGAAGAAAAGGAACCGACCACATGATCAGAAGAAGACAACTCTCGGCGGTCGTGCTCACCATCTCCATGTTGCTGGTGATCGTAGGCTCTTTCGCGGGAATCACAGCAGAGCGTGCACAGGCGCAAGAGGCCGCGAGTACTATATCGCCAACCATGGTGATCCTGGATGCTTCAGGGTCAATGCTTGCCGACGATGCGGGTGATCAAACCCGAATGGAGGCAGCGAAGACTGCCACGAGCAAGTTCGCGGAATCGGTGTCAGAGGACTCCGAAATTGGGTTCATGGTCTACGGCACGGAAGTCGGAAATTCGCCGGAGGAGCGGGAAGCTGGCTGTCAGGACATCACCACGCTGCTACCCGTGCAGGCTGGCAACTCGGCGAAGATTCCTGCTGAAGTAGGTAAGATTCAAGCATCCGGCCACACCCCGATGGGGCCTGCGCTGCGTCAGGCTGCCGATAAGTTGCCGAAAGAAGGGCAACGTTCGATTGTGTTGGTCTCCGATGGTGAGGACACCTGTGCTCCGCCACCGGTGTGCGAAGTAGCTAAGGAACTCAAGCAACAGGGCATTGACCTGGTCATCAACACAGTTGGTTTTCTCGTTGACGCAGGCGCACGTGCTGAACTCGAGTGCATTGCT
This sequence comes from Corynebacterium sp. HMSC061H03, assembly GCF_001838215.1. NCBI lineage: Bacteria > Bacillati > Actinomycetota > Actinomycetes > Mycobacteriales > Corynebacteriaceae > Corynebacterium > Corynebacterium sp. HMSC061H03. The sequence continues at coordinate 53,394 of NZ_KV836089.1, read as the reverse complement.
GAGGCCACCGGCGGCGAGTACCTGGACGCCCAGGACTCCGATTCCCTGGCTGAGTCCATGAAGACGCTGGCGACCCGCACCGCACGCACCGCGCAGTCCAGCGCGCAAGAGATACAGGGCGGCGACGCTCCTACGAGCGCTACCCAGGTGCCTGCCGACGTGGAAACGTTTTCGACCAAGCTGCGGGAAAAGACACCGGAGTCCGAACGTCGACTTGGTAATCAGGAGGGCGACGGTGCTGAGTACTTCTCCGTCCCGGTTGCTGAGGGAGAGCGGCTTGCAATTAGTGCGGCTACGGTGCCGGGAGCGTCGTCAGGCGCGACTCTGATGGACCTTGATGTGCGCAACTTCGCGCTCACTATGCATTTGGACGACAACAGTTGCTTCCTTGCCAATGATTTCGGTAATGGCGTCATCGACTCCAACGGTCCCTTTTTCGCATCGATAACAACCAAGCAGTCTGGGGGAGCTGAGGGAGACTGTAAGCCGGGCAATATGGTGTTCTCCGTGGCTCGAAAAGGAGGCCCCTTCGAAGGCCAAGACATTCCTGCAGAAGTGACTATCAAGCGCTTCGCCAACGAAAACCTGACTGATGTGCCGGAGGCGTTCCCGTCCGACAAGGAGAGGTGGTTGGTGACCCAGTGGCTTGTTCAGCAGGTGTGCTCGGGGTTTTTGGTCATCAGCCCGGAGTAGGCGGTGTCGCCGTCGACGCTGCGGCGTAGTCCTTCGGTGACTGCGGCAGCGTAGGCCAGTGGTGCGCGGTGGGCGTACTCGGTGCGTGCGAATGGGGCTTCTAGCGCCCATACGGCGTGTGCGTGGCCGTTGGTGGGGTTTTCGACGACTGCGTTGGGTCGCCACTGTTCGCGATCCCACATGGCGCGGATGAGTGCGTCGTCGTGGTCGATGTCGACGACAAGCAGGTTGGAAATCGCATCGGGGTTGGCTTCGATGAATCGTTTCCCGAGTGCTTTTTGCCTGCTGGTGCGGTAGATTCCGTCGCGCAGATTATCCGACGCTAGCGGCCATAGTGGCAGCCATAGCTGCTCGAATTTGCCGTCTGGCCGGTCGGTGGGAGCTGTCATGGTGCTCATCCTTGCACAGGGGTGTTTTGTGCTCGGGGATTTCTCCCCAGCGTGTTCAAAGTACGTCGCGAACCAAGTCAGATATTTCCGGGGTTCCAGGGGGATCCCCTGGAGAACTTTTCTCACTGCACGAGCGAAGCGAGTTCCTCCCCCTGGGCGCCCCGAGAGGCCCCCCAACGCGCACTACGCACCCCGACTTCATCGACCACTAAACCGGCCCCTCGGCAAGGCGGTCCCACCACCGCGGCAGTCCCTAAAAAGCCGCAGATGCTCATCTGCAAGAGGTGTGTCGACCCTGGCGGGTCACTTTCGTTACTTGGCAGCGTCGGGACTGGGTGCGTGTGTGGCGCGGGCGGCGTGCAGGATGGGGCTATTGACCGGTTTTTGGGAGGTTTGGGCGTGTGAGTGGTTCGTACATCGAGCGGTTGCGTGAAATTGGCTCAGAAATCGCCTCAGGCGCGACGCTGAGCGCCTCACAGCGCGAGTTGGCACTCCAAGGCGTGGAGGATGCTTTGAACGCTCTACGGGGCGCTGATCGCGATCAAGGCTCGGTGCAGTCGCATCCTCGTCGTGTGCTTGGGGCTGAGGCTGTCGCTGACAGCGCGGGAGTTGTTTTTGGTGTGCGCCCGCGCAGGAAGCGCGGTGCGCCGCGGCCAGAGCGCAAGCGCGACGGTTAAGCCGTTGGCTCGCGCGATGTCGCCGGCGAGGTAACACATGGAACGAAGCGCCGGATTCTTTCGATGAAAGCGGAACGTAGGTTGAGCGCTAGATTGCTCGGCAGTGCTTGAGCTTGAATCCTTTTCCTTTCATCCTCCCCAGTTTATTATTTGCATCTCGCTGAGCGGCGCCCCTGTCCTTGCCTTTGCCAAAGATGTATTGCCCAGTTGCTTCATTCCGAAGATTTACGACAGCGCACTTCAGCGTGACGCCTTTTCCTCGTGGGGGCTTTTTCTTCGCTAGGAAGACTTCCGATGCTGGCTTCGGTGCATACGCACTAGCACTCGGCGCAACAGAGATTGCTGCCCCCGTTAAAGCTAGGCTTACTATCCCGACTACTAATGAACGGAGTGACTTTCGCATGACCAATCCTTCTTCCTTGTCAAATGGTGAGCTGCAAGGCTTTTACGAAGACCTTTACGTTTATTGTTCTGAAAAAGACTCTTACCAGGTTGCCGAGCGTTTCAAGAAGGAACTCAAAGTTTCTTTTCCCGAAATTGACGATCTTCCTGATTTCACAGTTGATGAGTGCGATGAAGACGAGTATCAGCTTGCTGAAGAATTAGACCCAGGTAGTAATCAGGAGAATTTTCGTCCGTACATGATTACTCAGCATTTCTTCCTGGAAGTCTTAAACCTAAGTGACAAGGTAATTGACCCTATTAGTGATGCTGTTTTCGAAGCCGTTCAACGAGCTACAGAAGATGTCCCATACTTCAGTTTCATGGGTTTTCTCAAGGAGAATCACTCTGATGATGAGTAGAAGAACGTAGCATCTGGCTTTACTCTGATACGTAGCGGTGGACTGTTCCCACGGAGTACCCAGTTTGTTTTGCTATCGCCCTGATGCTTAGCCCACGAGCACGTAACTCTCGGACGCGGCGACGCTTCTCGTTAGCGCGTGCGAGGTAGTCTTCGCGCGATTCACTAGTCCATCGTTGAGCGGTTCTAACAGACGCGCCCATTTTCTCGGCAAGAGCGCGAGCTGTTTTTCCGTTACGCGGATAGCGAGCATAAACCTCACTCATAGGGCACTTCTCCAGTTCTCTTGAGCAGCTTTACGCCTAACCGCTCCGCTTTTGCGGTCTCGTGCGCTTTGGATGGTGCTGAAGGTTGCTTCGTAGACGGCGGGGCCGTCTGCCCGCATGCGGGATTTGGTGGTGACCCATCGGTGGATGGAGCGGGCGATTTGGTCGACTTCGCGTGTAGACAGTGGTTCGCTGAAGAGTTGTTGGTTCATGGCTTGTGCGGTGGTTTGGATTGCGCGGCCGAGTCCGTCGGGGTTGCCGAAGTGGTGGCGGATTTCGCGGTATGCCCAGGTGTGTGCTGATTCGAATAGGGCGCAGTTGCGCCCTAGTCCGACGGGGTTTTTGCGGCGGGTGCGCTTCCACGATGGTGGCGGCATGAAGCCGGTTTCGGTTAGCCAGAAGTTCAGCTCGTCGAGTGTGTAGAGCTTGAACCCTCCGCCCGCGACACCGGAGGCAGATCAGGCTAACAAGGTCACCCCAGGTTCGTGGTTCGATGACGCCACCAAACTTACTGCTGACAACATCAGCAGCGTCACGGCCGACATCGTTCCTGGTGAGACGCATGTGTACAAGATTAAGTCCGAGTATGGGTAGCAGCTCCGCGGCGCCGTCAAGCTCATCGACGCCCCAGAAGCGGACAAGCTTGCACAAATCTCCGGCCTGGACATTAAGACACTGAATTCGGCGCGTCAGCTCGCCGGTAGTTAGAAAAACCGTCCTGTAAATGAACATCAGATTGGCGAAGAGACAACATTTGGTAACTCGGCCCGGATTAACTACCGCAATCGGATTAGCGAAGATGGTGAAACATCAGGCGATTACGAGGATGAAAGAGCGTGGCTGGATAGTGACCAGTACATCATTGTCTTCTTCAACAACAGCTGGGGCGCCGGTAAATCCCACGATGTCGCGGATGGTCAAAACGTCCCGGTGACTTACCAGCTGACCACGGAGATGGTCGGCAAGAAGATTCCGGGCCCAAGTTTTGAACAGGTCGCGCACAAGTCGCCAAGAAGCGAAGCCCCGACTAGTAGCCAGCAGAATCCGAAGACCACCGAAGAAAACGAGGATGACGGCTCCTCGAAGATGATGTGGTTCTCTATGGGGACAGTGCTTCTAGTCTTGGTCATCGGCGCGACAATCGCGTTGACCCGTAAGTAACGCTAGAGCGTCCAGTACACGCCGAATCGGTCAGGCTTGACGACGGCTTCCGTGCCCTCGGCAACCTCAGCGCCTGTAAGGCCAAGCGCTTGGCAGGCGCTTTCGACCTCTTCGGCAGAATCGCTGGAGAGACGCATCGCCACACCGTCGCCGAAGGTGAAATTGTGCATGCCCGGCGAGTCGAGCGTCATGAAATTCTCTGACCCGAAAAGTTGGTTGTATACCTCGGTGGCGGCGGCAGCCTGTGGTTCGTCGCCTGTCCACATGAAGTAGGGAATAACGGCGGGATTCGCTGTCTTTGCGGCAGAGTCCGTGCTTGCAGCCCCGCTGGTTAAGGAATTAATCATCAGTTGCCAGTTGACCCCATTGCCGTCGACCAACCAGCCAAAGAGCGGCGAGAAATCGTAGCTGGTCAGGGGCATGAGTGCAGCACCACCGCTGATGGTTTCATCACCCGCCATCAGATGCTCCCACAGGCTGCGTAGCTGGTTTTCCTGACCAGGGGCAAATCGCACCATAAAAGACACAGCGGGGGTTAATCGGCGGTTCCCGTTCTCAATGAGTTCGAAGTCCATCCCGCCGATGGTGAGCGTGGTGGAATTGGACTTGATGTTGGAGTTAAAACCTTCGGCGTAAAACCGCGCAGCGGCACAGGGGTCGTCGTTAAGCGCGATCACGGCCGAGATAGAAACAGTCATGAAAACGAGCCTAACGGCGAGCACCCAACCGCGCAGAGAACGCAGCGTTTGATCCTAGTCAGTGAAGAATCTTCATACGGTGATATCCCCAGTAACGCTGCGCTGATTAGGGGATTTCAGTTAGTGGCGTGGGCTCTGCTCGCGAACTAGGTTTGCAAATCTGTTGATGTAGTCGCGAACAAAGTCCTCAGTGCTTGACGACGTGAATTCTCCTTGTTCGTCAATGAGTGTTGGCGATTGTCCCAGGAAGACCTCTGGCTGACCGAGCATCGGCATGTCGAAGTACGACAGCGCGAGTCGCAAGTTCTTCTGAGAGCTATAACCTCCCATACGGCCGACGGAGTGGCTGATAATTCCCGCGGGCAGGTTCTTCCATGCCACATCACCGTTGGGCTTAGATCCGATGTCAACGGCATTCTTCAGAGCTGCAGGAATTGTGCGGTTGTTTTCTGGGGTGACAAATAGGATGCCATCGCTGGCTTTAATGGTTTCCCGGAAACTGGTGTATTCCGCGGGAGTCGCAATATCGGACACTGCGGGGTCGTCGTAGTCGAAGTTGTAGAGAGGGAGGTCACGGATCTCGACGATGTCGACTTTGAAGTCATCGGGGAAGTACGTGGCTGCCTTGAGTGCAATCTTTCGTGCATAGGAGGCTCGACGCAAGCTTCCTACCAGGATAGAAATCTGTGCAGTCATGCGAATGTTCCTTTCTTAGGATGTATGGGGAAAGACGCGGATTTAGAAATCCCAGTCTTCATCTGCGGTGTCTTCGGCTTTTCCGATGACATATGCGGAGCCAGAACCGGAGAAAAAGTCGTGGTTTTCATCTGACCCCGGGGTGAGGGCAGCGAGAATTTCGGGCTTGAAGGCGGTCTCTTCATGGTTAAACCGCTGCGGGTATCCCAAGTTCATGAGCGCTTTGTTGGCGTTGTATCGAATGAAGTTGGCAACGTCGTCGTAAAGCCCGAGTGGTTGGTATAGGGCTTCGGAGTACCTCAGTTCGAGCTGGTATAGCTCGTCGAGAAGCTCGAAGACGAAAGCCTTCATCTGCGTTTGCGTGGCGGTGTCATAGGTTTCTACGCCTCGCTGGAATTTGTAGCCGGAGTAATAGCCGTGAACAGCTTTGTCACGCAGAATCAGGCGCACCATGTCGGCGGTATTGGTGAGGATTCCTCGTGATGCGAAGTGCAGCGGGAGGTAGAAACCGGCGTAGAGCGAGAAGGACGAAAGAAGCGTTGCTGCTGCCTTTCGCTTGAGTGGAACGTCGCCGTAATAGTGTTTGAGCACAGCTTTTGACCGAGCCTGCAGGATGTCATTGGCGACTGCCCATTGGTAGGCAGCGTCGATGTCAGGGGTATTGGACAGCGTAGAAAATACTGAAGAATAGGACTTTGCATGCACTGCTTGCATGAAAGCGATATTCGTATAGACCGCCTCTTCATGCTCTGTGCGGGCATCTTGAATTTGGGAAATCTCCCCAACAGACGCCTGGACTGTGTCGAGCATGGTCAGTCCGGTGAAGACCTTCATGGTCAGCTCGCGTTCTAGATCGGTGAGACGTCGCCAGTCTGCAAGGTCATTGGACAGCGGGACTTTTTCGGGTAGCCAAAAATTTGCCGTCAGGCGATTCCACACTTCGAGATCTTTGTCATCTTGCACTCGGTTCCAGTTGATCGGCCGAAGGCGGGCAGCTGGGTCCTTTCGAAAAGACGGTGGCGTAGTTGAATAGCTGTAGATGTTCAAGAAGTAGCGCTCCTCCAGAATTTTTCCAGGCCCTCTCTGACGTTTTCCACATCGTGGTCTGTCCCCAGTAACTCGTAGTGGTATAGCTCCGGGACCTGGCATTTTGCAGAAATGATGGCTCCGGCAATGCAAAAGTCAGTGCCGAAATTTGTGTTGCCCGAGGTGATGACACCGCGGATGAAACTCCTGTTGGTTTCGTCGTTGAGAAAAGCGATGACTTGCTTAGGCACCGCGCGGCGCCGACATCCGCCGCCATAAGTCGGTGTGATCAGGACAAATGGGCTGCAAACGCGAATCATTCCGTCTTTTCGCGGATGTAACGGGATGCGTGCTGCTGGTTGAGCCAGCTTTTGGACGAACCGGTGAGTGTTTTCAGAAGCACTGGAGAAGTACACGATTCGGGGTGACTCCTCCGGTGGGAGTTCCGTGAAAGTCAGCGGCGTCTTCGATGATGAAGACACTCAATTACCTCCTATGTTCAATGGGTTGAACATAAAATAGAGGAGTGAATGGAATGTCAACAAGGCGTTGCCTACGTGCGGCTGAAAGCGTTTAGTTACGCAATTGCGAAGTAAAGCCGCGACTCTGTATTAACGGCGGAAAAATCCAGCAGCTGATTTTCAAGGCGGGAAAGCGGCGGGGTTGTCGGCGGGGGGGGGGAGAGCGGTGTCTCTCGGAGGGGCGTGCCAGACGTGCCCTCGGCAAGAGCACAACTGAGAAAACAAAAACGCCGCGCTTTGGAAAGGCCCAGTCATTGAGGAGACTGGTTTTCCAAAACGCGACGTTTTCTACAGCGCTTTCGCGTCAACTATTTCAGCGGGCGAACACTTCCGGTGAAGTGCGGACGCTTCTTCTTGCGATCCCACGCGACGATGTTGACGGCACGGCCGATATTGGAGCTGCCCTCAGTCAGGTTGTGAGCAGCACCTGCACCGTCACCGGTGTGGGTGAGTGCGACATTGATGGTAGTCGGCAGAACGACCGGCGCACCGAAGGAAATCTGGAACTCGTATGACTGGCCCGGCAAAACCTGTGCCTCAGCCAGCGCGCGGGAGGCGGTGTACATGCCGTGTGCAATCGCTGCCGGCATGCCCAGAGCCTTCGCCGAAACAGAGGTGATGTGGATCGGGTTCCAATCGCCGGAAACCTTGGCCCACTGGCGGCCAATGTTGCCAGCCAGCTTCCACTGAGCGGTGGGGAAGGGGACCTTGAACTGCTCGCGCTTGATGGTCTCAGCGCCGGACTTGATGGCCTCACGCTGTGCCTGGACCTCTTCGAAACCCTCGGCATCCTTCAGGCGAACGCCCTTGGCCAGGTACACCGACTGCTCCTCGACCAGGGTGGCGCCGGATGTGGACGATACAACAGTCGACTCCAGAATGACCTCAGTGCCCGAGCGGTGAGCGCGGAATGCGGCAACCTTCACCGAGATATCAACCTTGCCACCAAGTGTGACAGGCGAGATTTCGCGATAGGTGTTCTCGGTGTGGACCAGGCCCATCATCGGCAGCGGGAAGTCATCCGCAGCCATCAGCTCCATCTGAATGGGCATGATTAGGGCGTGAACATGGCCGAAGAAGGCCTGCTCAGACTTCGGGGCACCAACGACCTCGCGGAAGTCCTGGTCACGGTCGGCATCGACAGTGACGCCCTTGACCACTAGTTCATCGACCTTGATTTCGGTGGAGTTCGGGCGCTTCTTCGCCGAACCAGCAGCTGCCTTGGCGTAGAGCGGAACCAGATTGGGAATGGCATCCAGGGTCTTAGCCATAAGTTTTCCTCTTTCCTCCTTATCGGGAGCCTATGCGGAAGCCGTGGCTTCGCTTAGGCGCCGACGATGTTCTGACCACAGACGCGCAGGACGTGGCCATTGACGCCGAGAGCGCGGTCGGAGACCAAGAAGGCGATTGCCTGGGCGACATCGCCCGGCTGGCCGCCCTGCTGCAGCGAGTTCACGCGTCGAGCAACCTGGCGGTTGACGAACGGAATAGCAGCGGTCATGTCGGTCTCGATGAAGCCTGGAGCAACAGCGTTGATGTTGCCGCCGCGCTTAGCGAACTCCTCAGCGTAAGCCTCGACCATTGCGATAACACCGGCCTTGGAGGTGGCGTAGTTGGTCTGACCGCGGTTACCTGCGATACCGGAGGTGGAAGCCATGGTGGCAATACGCGGAGCCTTCTCGAAGGCCTTGTGGTTCAGCAGCTGCTCGTTCATCTTCAGCTGGGACTCGATGTTGACGGCGATGACCGAGCCCCACTTGGCGTCGTCCATGTTGGCGAACATCTTGTCGCGGGTGATGCCTGCATTGTGGATGACGATGTCCAGGCGGCCGTAGCGAGCTACAGCGGCATCGGCAATGGCGTTGCCGGCGTCGTCGGCCGTGATGTCCTGCTGTAGAGCCAGGCCACCGAGCTCGTTGGCAACCTTGGACAGAGCCTCTCCAGCCTGCGGAACGTCGATGACGATAACTTCTGCGCCGTCAGCCTTGAGCTGGCGAGCGATAGCGGCACCGATACCACGGGCGGAACCGGTGACAGCGGCAACCTTGCCAGCCAGCGGCTTATCCCAGTCGGCCGGGACCTCACCAGCGTCGGAGGAGACGCGGAGGAACTGGCCGTCGATGAAGGCCGAGCGGCCGGAGAGGAAGAAGTGCAGGGAGGAGATGACGGACGGTGCGGTGACCGAGACGCCCGGAGCAACGAGGATGCCGTTGGCGGTGGAGCCGCCACGAACCTCGTGGCCGAGGGAGCGAATCAGGCCCTCGATACCACCAGCGACAGCGTTCTCGGCGATCTCGGCCGGGGTTGCGTTGTGGTGAGCATCCTTGGCGCGGGAGACGGTTACGATGCGGCCCCCCTTGTCCAGCTTGCGCATGTGCTTTGCAGCAGCGAGCACTGGGTCCTGCAGCTCTGCCGGGCGCTTAGCCTCGGTGGCGACGAGGACAATGGCACCAATCTTGTCGTCAGCGGCGTTGCCACGACGGACCTGCAGGCCCCACTCAGCCAGCTGAGCTGCAACTGCGTCTGCATCTGCACCCTCGCCGGTGACGAGCACCTTGTCGTTGTTCAGCAGCGGACCGCCCGGCTTGTGGCGGCGCAGGAACGGTGGCTGTGGCAGGCCAGCGGCCTTAGCCAGCCCAGTGAGCGGACCACCGTTGACGAGTTCCTGGTACTTATCGGTCATGGAAAACTCTCCTTGAAAGTAAAAGTGTCTTTATCGGTGGTGCGCTATTAGACGCGAGCCTCGAGAACTGCGACAACACCCTGGCCGCCAGCGGCACAAACGGAAATCAGGCCGCGAGTGGTCTTGCCGGTCTCATCTGCCTTCTGGCGAAGCATCTTGGCGAGGGCTGCCACAATGCGGCCGCCGGTAGCGGCGAATGGGTGGCCGGCTGCCAGGGAAGAGCCCTTGACGTTGAGCTTCTCGCGCGGGATGGAGCCTAGCGGGCCTTCCAGTCCGAGCTTGGTGCGGCAGAACTCCTCGTCCTCCCATGCCTTCATGGTGGACAGGACCGTGCCGGCGAAGGCCTCGTGAATCTCGAAGAAGTCGAAGTCGTCGAAGGTCCAGCCGTTGCGGGCCAGCAGGCGCGGGGTGGCGTAAGCCGGAGCCATCAGCAGGCCCTCGTCGCCGTGGACGAAGTCAACTGCGGCTGCCTCGGAATCGACGACGTCGGCAAGCACTGGCAGACCACGCTCAGCGGCCCACTCCGGGGTGGAGACGAGGACGGCGGAGGCGCCGTCGGTAAGCGGAGTGGAGTTACCGGCGGTCATGGTCGGCTCTGCTTCCAGACCGCGGCCGAAGACTGGCTTGAGCTTGGCCAGCTTCTCCGGGGTGGAGTCCGGGCGCATGTTGGTGTCGCGGGAAACGCCCTTGTACGGGGTGACGAGGTCAGTGAAGAAGCCCTCGTCGTAAGCGTTTGCCATGTTCTGGTGGGAAGCGGCGGCGAGCTCGTCCTGCTCGGCGCGGGTAACGCCCCACTTGGCGGTGGTGATTGCCTGGTGCTCACCCATGGACAGGCCAGTGCGCGGCTCGCCGGTCGACGGGGTGTCCGGAGCCAGGTCGGACGGACGAGCCTTCAGGAAGACCTTTGCCATGTCCAGAGTGGACTTCTGGCGGCTGGCCTCCAGCAGGATCTTGCGCAGACGGTCGTTGACAGCAATCGGAGCGTCGGAGGTGGTGTCCACGCCGCCGGCGATAGCGGAGTCAATCTGGCCCAGCTTAATCATGTTGGAGACAGAGTTGAGGGCCTCCATGCCGGTGGCACATGCCATCTGAATGTCGAAAGCCGGGGTGTCCGGCGCCAGTGCGGAGCCGAGGACACACTCACGGGTGAGGTTAAAGTCACGGGAGTGCTTCAGCACAGCGCCGGCGGAGACTGCGCCGAGGCGCTCGCCGCCGATACCGAAGCGGGCGACGAGACCGTCGATTGCGGCGGTCAGCATGTCCTGGTTCGACTCGTTAGCGTATTCCTTATTAGAACGAGCGAACGGAATGCGGTTACCGCCGACGACGACCGCGCGGCGCAGAGAGTTATTGTTGGCCTGAGCTGCCATGTGATTGTTCCCTTCAAAATCCTTGAAGTGTGACGTGAATTACTAAATTTAGACAATACTGGTATCGGTGTTTTCTGTCACGTTTTTAGAAATATTTTTGCCCAGTCATCTACCGAGCGGGGGAGGTGAGGGGTAAACACCGTCGTCCACCTGTGAAAAATTCGATGGGCAGCACTCCGGAATCTCAAAAGTTTTCCCGCTTGACGACGGTGATTGCGTCAATCCCCACTAGTTGGGGTGGCGGCCGGAGGTATCAATAGAGTGCAAAGGCGTATAGGGGTTTAGACTTTATCGCCATGCGACCTGAACTTTCCTCGTATAACCATCTTTCCGCGGGCAAGGTCCGGGAAATCTACGAGATTGACCCTGAGACTCTGCTGCTTGTGGTCAGTGACCGTATTTCTGCCTTCGACCACATTCTGGAGACCCCGATTCCTGACAAGGGTCGTGTGCTCACCGCGATGAGCGTGTTCTTCTTCGATGAGATTGACTTCCCGAACCACATGGCTGGCCCGGCTGACGATGAGCGCATTCCGGAAGAGTGCCTCGGCCGTGCGCTGGTGTGCAAGAAGCTGGACATGCTGCCATTCGAGTGTGTCGCACGTGGCTACCTAACCGGCTCGGGTCTCGTCGAGTACAAGGAAAATGGCACTGTCTGTGGCATTGAGCTGCCAGAGGGCCTCGTCGAGGGGTCCAAGCTGCCAGAGCCAATCTTCACCCCGGCCACCAAGGCGGAGCTGGGCGAGCACGACGAGAATGTCTCCTTCGACGCCGTTGTGGAGTCCCTGGGGCAGAAGCGCGCCGAAGAGCTGCGCGATGCCACCCTGCGTATCTACTCCCAGGCTGCTGAACTGGCTGCTAAGCGCGGCATCATCCTGGCCGACACCAAGTTCGAGTTCGGCCTTGACTCCGACGGCAACCTGGTGCTGGCCGACGAGGTTCTCACCCCGGACTCCTCCCGCTACTGGCCAGCCGACTCCTACCAGGAGGGTTCGGTTAACCCGAGCTTCGACAAGCAGTACGTCCGAAACTGGCTGACCTGCTCCAAGTCCGGTTGGAAGAAGGATGAGGGAACTCCGCCGCCGGCGCTGCCGGGTAGTGTTGTGGAAGCAACTCGCGAGCGGTACGTCGAGGCCTACGAACGACTGTCGGGCCGCCGCTTCTCGGACTGGATTGGAGAACCTGCGTGAGCGAAGTGACCTTGGACTCGGCATCCCTCGGCAAGCCTGCAAAAAAGGATTTGCCAGCACCCCGTGCACAGCGGAAGCCGGTGACTCGGTCCTTCCACGGAAGGGACTTCACCGATAACTTCGAGTGGCTCCGCGATAAAGAAGACCCCGAAGTTATCGAATACCTAGAGGCTGAGAATGCCTATACGGAGGCTTTTACCTCCAATCTCAATGGCACCGCGGACGCGATTTTTAAGGAAATCAAGTCGCGCGTGCAGGAGACCGACATGTCGGTCCCAACTCGCCTTAATGGCTGGTGGTACTACTCACGCACACAGGAGGGCAAGTCCTACGGGATGAGCTGTCGCGTGCGCGCGGAGGCCGGTGACGGTCTTGCCGCGTGGACGCCACCGGCCATTGCGGACGACTCCCCGGCACCAGGAGAACAGGTCATCCTGGATGCCAATGAGCTGGCCGAAGGCCACGACTTCTTCGCCCTTGGCGCAGCGAGCGTCTCCGCGGACGGCAATCTGCTGGCCTACTCCACCGACGTCACAGGCGACGAGCGCTACACGCTGCGCGTAAAGGATTTGCGCACGGGCGAACTGCTTGACGACGAAATTGCGGGTATCGCCGCAGGTGCTACCTGGGTTGGCTCCGAGTGGATTTTCTATCAGAAGGTCGACGAAGCCTGGCGGCCAGATTCCGTGTGGCGTCACCGCGTGGGCACCTCCACCGAGGATGATGTCTGTGTCTTCCATGAGCCCGATGAGGCCTACTGGGTTGGAGTCGGCACGGTACGCAGCGAAAAGTACCTGATTATTGAGAGCTCCTCGAAGATTACTTCCGAGGTTTGGTACCTGGACGCCAGTGACCCGAATGGTGAGTTCACCTGCGTGCGCCCGCGCGAGGCCGGTGTTGAATACGACATCGACCACGCCGTCATCAGCGGCCAGGATATGTGGCTGATTACACACAATATGACTGGCTCGAACTTCGCACTGGCCATGGCGCCGGTGGGGTCTTTCGACAGGATTTCGGATCTCACTGAGCTGGTTCCTCACCGCGAAGATGTCCGTGTTGAGGGCGTCGACTGCTTCGCTGGGCACATTGCGTTTGGATACCGTCGCGGCGGTATTGGGCGTGTGGCGCTGGCGGTATTGGATCACGATGAGGATGGTGCTGGCTCCGCTGGTGATGCCTCTGATACAAGCGATGCTGCCGACCCAGTGCCAGCCTCCGCTGTCAACTTCGTCGAGCTCGAATTCGACGAAGAGCTCTACTCCGCAGGCACTACCGGCAACGCTGAATGGGACACCCCGGTGTTGCGCTACGCTTACGGCTCCTTCACCACGCCATCGCAGCTCTGGCAGATTGATATTGCCTCGGGCAAGCGGGTCCTGCTCAAGGAGCAGAAGATTCGCGGGGAGTTTAATCGCGGTGATTACGTCGCCAAGCGTGAATGGGTGAGTGCAAGTGATGGCGCCCAGATTCCGGTGTCGATTATTCACCGCGCGGATTTAGATTTGGATGCGCCGAATCCGACACTGCTCTACGGCTACGGTTCCTACGAATCCTCGATGGATCCGGGCTTTTCCATCGCGCGGCTGTCGCTGCTGGATCGTGGGATGATTTTTGTCATTGCACACGTTCGCGGTGGTGGCGAGATGGGCCGTGGCTGGTGGGAGAACGGTCGCGCAACCACGAAGAAGAACACATTTACTGACTTCGTCGCCGTCGCTGACTACCTGCTGGATTCCGGTTGGACCACGCGCGAGCAGCTGGTAGCGCTCGGCGGTTCGGCGGGCGGCATGCTGATGGGTGTGGTCGCAAACATTGCTGGCGATAGGTTCGCGGGCATTCAGGCCGTGGTCCCGTTTGTCGACTGCCTGACATCCATGCTGATGCCAGAGCTGCCGCTGACCGTGGTGGAGTGGGATGAGTGGGGCGATCCGTTCCACGACCCGGAGGTCTACGACTACATGGCCTCCTACGCGCCGTACGAGAACATCTCGCCCGATGCGAAGTACCCGCAGATTCTCGCGATTACTAGTTTGAACGACACTCGCGTGCTCTACGTGGAGCCGGCAAAGTGGATCGCCAAGCTGCGTGAGGTTGTTGGCGGCGAGCCGGGGCAGTTCCTGCTCAAGACCGAGATGTCCGCTGGCCATGGTGGTGTTTCAGGCCGTTACGAGCGCTGGCGTCAGACTGCCTTCGAGTACGCCTGGATTGTTCACACTGCTGGTGCGGTGGAGTAACGGCATGGATATGCGCACGCTGCTGTCCGCGCAGGGTTTTGACACCGATTCGCTTTCCGATGATCAGTTGGCCGTCTACCACACCCTTTTTCGGCGGCGGGATGTGCGCCGCGAATTCGCTGGAGACGTGGCGGACAGGGAGCGATTGATGCGCGTGTTGGCGGCGGCCCACGCCGCCCCATCGGTGGGGCTGTCCCAACCATGGGACTTTCATATCATTCAGAACCCGGACCGCTTGCGGCAGTTTGCCGAACACGTAGCCGGACGTCGCGCTGAATTCGCGGCCAAGCTCGAAGGTGAGCGGCGTGAGACCTTCAATCCGATTCAGATTGAAGGAATTGTGGACTCGGGAACGGGTATCGTCGTCACCTATGATCCGACCCGTGGCGGCAAGAACATTCTCGGCCGCGACACTGTCGATGACACCGGCCTCATGTCAGTCGCGCTGGCTATTCAGAATCTGTGGCTGGCCGCTACGGCAGAGGGGCTCGGCGTCGGCTGGGTCAGTTTCTACCATGAGGATTTCCTAGCCGACTTTGTCGGTGTCGAGGCACCCGTGCGCCCGGTGGCCTGGCTATGCATTGGTCCGGTAACGCACCTGGCCGAGGAGCGTGACTTGGAGAAGTTCGGTTGGCGCAAGGGCCTGGCACTCGATGAAGTTGTGCATTGGGGATAAGCCGCGCTGCAGACGCGAATTGATGCCCTGCGATGGCGCTTTTCGGAACTCCTACTTGAAAGGCCTCTGAGTATTCTCCAAGCCTTGTCCTCTCCGTTACCGAAAATTTACATACGCCTGTTTTTGTTGAATCCATGGCAGGCAGTGGGGTGCAAGAACAGATTCGGACGACCGGCCAGGTCATTCGTCCAGCGGGCAAAGAGCTCGTAGCTGTTGACGGTGGTGTGGTCGGGTCGCCGCTTTTGGTGTCGGTGTCGGGTTTGCGCGATGGCACGTTGCTCGACGTCGCTCGTTTCGTGGCAGCGATGGAACAGCGCGGTATTACGCCGTCTCTGCTGGTAGCGCCGCATGCGGGTAAGAACTGGTCGTTGCGGGAAGCTCCGGCGGTGCTGGATTGGCTCCGCCGTCGTAGTGATGACGGCATCGAGATTGTTCTCGCGGGGTTCGATCAGTCAGTTCGAGGCCGGGGCGCGGAATTCGCGTCGTTAAGCGAACATGAAGCGCGCTTGCGCCTGACTGCCGCAACGCGCCAGATGCGTGCGATGGGGTTTGAGACGGATGTCTTTGCACCACCGAAGTGGACCATGTCGCCAGAGACCATGAACGTGCTGCCGGAGCTGGGCTTCCGTGTTGCAGCGGACCGAAATGGTGTCCGCGACCTGACCACTGGTGCTGTTGATCCAACTCGCGTGCTGGCTATCGGCGAGGGCTTCGGCGGCGCCGGTTGGTGGCGCCGCGCCGTGCGCTCCTCGGTGCAGCGCTCGCTGGAGAAGGGCCGCGCAGTGCGCATCTCCGTCAACGCTTCGAAACTGCGGGAGCACAAGCTGCGCCAGGATGTTGTCGACATCATTGACCAGGCGGTCGATGGGGGTGCGCAGCCGGTCAACCACTCTTCGGTGCCGCTGGGCCGCGAGCTCTTTGAAGGCATGGAGCAGGTCGGCTAGTCGCTACCTCTGACGGCTATCGTGGGACTGCCCTAGTGTGGGGTTTATGAGCAATCTCTTCGACATCCCAGTGACCACTATCGACGGCAACGAAGCAACGATGAACGACTGGGCAGGCCACGTTCTGCTTATCGTCAACACCGCCTCGGAGTGCGGTTTCACAGATCAGTACGACGATTTGCAAGGGCTTTTCGACGAACTCGCACCCCGCGGATTCTTCGTCCTCGGTTTTCCCTGCAACCAGTTTGGCGGGCAAGAGCCCGGCAGTGCCGAGGAGATTAAGCAGTTCTGCCAGCGCGAATTCGGCGTTACCTTCCCCCTGTTCCAAAAGACGGAGGTCAACGGCGACAATGCTCACCCACTGTTCAAGTTGCTGAAGGAAGCTCCGGACGCCGACGGCGAGGCCGGAGATGTGAAGTGGAACTTCGAAAAGTTCGTCGTCTCGCCCCAGGGCGAGGTCATCGGCCGTTTCCGCTCCAAGGTCTCGCCTGACGATGACGCTCTGCGCGACCTTATCGAGGAAAACCTGCCTATTTAAACTTGGGCTATTTGGTGGCTTCCAGCGGTGCTTGCTCGAAGTAGCCCGTGGCACCGTAGCCCACGATGCCACCTCGGTTGCGCAGGGTCATACTAGCTAGGCCGACCTTGCCAAGTTCATCGCCACCGATGGTGACCCAGTCACCCTGAACCGCGACAACCATGTTGGCGTGCACCCCAAGGCCTGCGGGGTAGCGGTAGAAAATGATGTCACCCACCTGAGGAGAGAAGTCCTTGTCGGTGACGAAAGCATCATGTGCCTTGTAGGCATCCATGAGCTGTTCGACATCCGTAACCAGCCATGGGTTCTCGGTTGTGGCAGTGCTGTTCTGCGCTGTTCTGTTCTGCGCAGTGTTGTACTGCTCTGTGCTGTTGTTGTCGGTGGCACTATTGGCAGTCGAATTCTCAGGCGTATCAAAGACCGGAACACCCGCGGACGCGAGCAGGAATGACAAAAATGGAGCAGTCCAGGAACCGGAGCAGTCGACCGTGTCGCCAAATGCGTCAAGGTTTGGATTCAGCTTCGAGGCCTGGCTCGCAGCCCCGTGTGCAGAACCCGGCCTGGTGGCAGCAGCGGCGGCGACGGCATCTTCATCAGTAGTCGGGTCTGCGTCTGAATTCGGGTGCTCGCCGACCTTGGGGATAACGCTGCGGATGTCGGCATCAGTAGCGCCACACGCCAGGCCGAAGTAAACCTCAGGGGAGGGTTGCTCCTCGTACTGATAGCGCGCAACATCCTTCAGAGCCTGCTGATAGTAGGGGCGGTCTGCCTCGGTGCGGGGGAACGTGCCACCACGCCAAGCCAGAACATTGATAGGACCGAAGAGCGTGAACCACCCGGCGAAGAGGAATACCGCCGTCAGTACCAGGATGGACACAGGCGGGATAGCGGCGCGAACACGTTGCAGCATGCTCGGTGAGGATGCGTTCTCCTGGCCGTCGTCAAGCGATGGTGAGGAAGACTCAGACCGTGGTGCGTGAGGCTGCTGTGCGGGCACAGACGCGGGTGAATCGGTGGTCATATCTTCCCAGGATAGTAGGCGGCGCTGCGGTCGTCCTTGGCGAGTGCGTCTGAGCCGTACGTAATGGCATAGTCTGCGGCTCCTGCTGCGGAAGGAGTCGTGCAGTTAGACTGTGATTCATGACTTCACCCGACATGCGTAACGAGGCCGAGCACGACCCTCGTGAGGATCTGCCGAGCTTCCTGCGTGAGCCGGACAAAATAGACAAGCTTCTCTATGCATCGCTGATGCTGGTTGCCGTGTACGGCTTTGCAATTATCCCGTTCCGCGCGGTTTTGCTGCTCAAGTACACCTTTTTGCATACGTGGCTGACGGGCTCGAATCTCTCGGTGCTGATTCTCGCGTCGGAAAACGAGGATAGGCCGCTCTTCCTCTTCGCTGTTGTGGTGATTGCGGCGCTATCGACAATCAAGTTCATGCCGTTCTTCTACTGGATGGGCAAGAAGTGGGGCACGGAATTCATCACGATGAGTTTCGGCGGCCATCCACCGCGATGGTTTAAGAAGATGGAGAACTTCATCTATGAACGCATCGGGCTGAGTGTGCTGGCATCGTTTGTGCCATTCTCGCCGATTCCGGCCACGATTGTCGTGGCCATCGGTGGTATTGCGAAGGTGCGCGGCTGGGTAGTAGGTGTGTATCTCTTCCTCTGCGCCGCGATGCTCAAGTGCTTCTACCTGTACTTGGGCCTGAAGTTTGGCCCAAGCATCCAGGGTTCCCTGCAGACGATTGACAGGTACGTCACCTACATCACCTTCGCGCTGATTGGCTGGATGTTCCTATCCATCTGGTGGAAAAACAGGAAGCCGGGCGGCCAGGCGGCTTAATCTTGTTCGCGCTCAATCAGCGGCAGTGGGCTGTACTTGTCACGCAACGCCTTCAGTGACAGATCGTGGGCGTGCAGGCGCTTGTCCTCATCCGTCGTCGGTTGGAAATGCGGTACCGGCTGCGGGTTGAAATCGTCATCAATGGCGACATAAGTCATGGTCGAGTGCAGTGCCTTGCGCAGTCCGCCGACACCCTTGCGGGGCTCACAGCAGTAGACCTGCACCGACAGGTGCATCGAGGTCGTGCCTGTACGCAGGATGCGTGCGCGCACCTCAACCAGGTCGCCAATGTGGATTGGGCTGTAGAAGCGAATGCCACCTGCGTAGACAGAAATGGTCTGGCGCCCTGCCCAGTTGGTGGTAACTGCCGTCGCAGCCTCATCGATCCACTCCATGGCGGTGCCGCCGTGGACGTTTCCGCCCCAGTTGACATCGGTCGGCTTTGCCAGGAAACGTGTGGTCAGCTCGGGTGCGGAAGAGTCCGCAGAGTAGGTCTGCGCGCGCATGCTGGCCTCGATGTCACGGCGGAGCTCAAAACGGGAAAGAGCGGCCTTCTCAACGCGCTCTTCTTCCTCCGTTTGCGGCACCCACTTCGGCACTGGAGTCGACTTACCGTTTTCATCCATGGCCACGAAGATCACCAGGCAGTCAGCTGCGCGGGTGAACTTGCCCTCGCGCGGATCAGCCGAGAGCACCTCGTTGACGATGTGCATGGAACTGCGACCGGTGTGCGCGATCTTGGAGCGCACCTCTACGATGTGGCCGCTGGGAATCGGACGAGTGAAGTGAATGTGACCGAAGTACGCAGTCACGCAGTACCGTCCCGACCAGCCGGTCGCGCAGGCGTATGCGGCCTTGTCTATCCACTGCAAGACACGGCCACCGTGGACGGAATTGGTTCCGGCCATAATGACATCGGTCGGTGAGGCCATAAAACGGAGTACAAGAGATGGTGACGCTGGAGCATGCACCTGTTCAGCTTTTTCAGTTGACTGCGTATCCATATATGAAAGCATAACTCTAGGATGAGGTTATGGTATCCAAAATCTCGCCTTTTGACGTCCGCAGCGCTCTTTCCTCCGCTGCACCCTGGGCGGCGCAACGGCTTCTCGGCCGCGAATTGCTATCTGACCACGAGGCTGTCTCCTTCACCGGGCCGGATGGGGCGCAAGGACCGTCGTTAAGCCGTGCGAGCCTTGCCAAAGCGGTGCGTCTGTCCGTGCGGATGCTCGCCCAAGAGGCTCCGGGGCATAGCGTCGAGGTGCGCGTGCCGCCCTTCGTCGCGGTCCAGTGCATTGAGGGGCCCAGGCACACTCGCGGTACACCGCCCAATGTCGTGGAGATGTCGCCGGAGATTTGGCTGGGACTCGCGTGCGGAATGATCACGTTAGAGCAGGTGCAGGCGCACATCGATATGTCGGGCACGCGCGCGGCGGAAATTGGGAATCATCTGCCAGTGGCGCGCATTTCTTAAAAACCGTGGGGGGATGCTGAATTGGTGCCCAGGCGGGTGGGGCTATTAGTGTGAATGTCGTGGCCGATACCAACATTTCAGGTGCACCAAAGACCAAACTTTTGCCAATTTCGCCTTACGACGATCTGGGGGAGACATCCCCGCGCGAAGAATGTGGCGTTTTTGGCGTTTGGGCACCTGGCGAAGACGTGTCCAAACTCACCTACTATGGCCTGTTTGCCCTGCAGCATCGCGGCCAGGAAGCCGCCGGTATCGCAGTCGGCGACGGCGACCAAATTCTCGTATTCAAGGACCTGGGCCTTGTTTCCCAGGTCTTTGATGAGCAGACGCTCGACGCTCTGAAGGGGCACGTAGCGGTGGGGCACACGCGCTACACCACCGCTGGCGCTCCTGCGTGGGAGAATGCACAGCCGATGTTCCAGATGGCCTCTGATGGCACGGACATCGCACTGGGGCACAACGGCAACCTGACCAACCACCTCACGCTGTTCCAGGAGGCGGTCGACAAGGGCTTACTGCGTGAAGAGGGCGAGCTGCCCAGTGACTCCGCCATCATGACCACTTTGCTTGCCGACGAAACCGGCAAGATTGACCACCCCGAAGATTACGGCTGCAGCACCAATGTAGAAGCGGCCGCGATGGCACTGCTGCCGCGTTTGAAGGGTGCTTTCTGTCTTACTTTCACCGATGGCGAGACGCTGTACGCCGCGCGTGACCCATACGGTGTGCGCCCGCTGTGCCTGGGGCGCCTGTCCGGTGGCTGGGTAGTTGCGTCCGAGACGTGCGCGCTGGATATCGTCGGTGCATCGTTCGTCCGCGAAATCGAGCCAGGCGAGATGGTGACCATTGATGCTTCCGGTGTGCGTTCGCAGCGTTTTGCCGAGACCACCCACGCTGGATGCATTTTTGAGTACGTCTACCTGGCGCGCCCGGACTCCAACATCCGTGGTCGCTCCGTCAACGCCGTACGTCTTGAGCTGGGCCGCCAGTTGGCCCGTGAGTTCCCGGCTGACGGCGACCTGGTGATGCCGGTTCCGGAATCCGGTACCCCGGCTGCTGTTGGCTACGCCCAGGAATCGGGCATTCCGTTTGGTCAGGGGCTGACCAAAAACGGTTACGTGGGGCGTACCTTCATTCAGCCTTCGCAGACGATTCGTCAGCTGGGCATCCGACTGAAGCTGAACCCGCTGAAGGAAGTTATCGCCGGTAAGCGCTTAGTCGTGGTCGATGACTCCATCGTCCGCGGCAACACTCAGCGTGCCCTGATTCGCATGCTGCGTGAGGCTGGTGCGAAGGAAGTGCACGTGCGCATCGCCGCGCCGCCGGTGAAATGGCCGTGCTTCTACGGCATTGACTTCGCCTCTCCGGGCGAGCTGTTGGCCAACGGCGTGGATGAAAATGACATTGTCGCCGGTATCGCAACCGCGATCGGCGCCGACAGCCTGGGATTTGTCTCCATCGATGGCATGGTCGCGGCTTCCGAGCAGGCAAAGACCGAAGTCTGTTGTGCGTGCTTCGATGGCAAGTACCCGCTGGGTCTGCCGGAGGGCAATCCGAATGCGGCAGCTGTGGAGAGGATGCAGGCAGCCCAGGCTGCCAAAGCCGCAACGAGCAATTAGCCTCGAAACCTCCTTAGAATGAACTACGAGAACTGAACCGAGAACGAAGCGCAAGCGGTGCCGTGGATTGCAGCCGTTGCTTTGTTCCCGGTCCGCCAATACTCCCGGATACGGCAGTAACGCCGCCCGGGGGAGAAAGTTTAAAGCGAGAGCCTCTAATGACCGAGAACGTTTCTGGTGCTTCCTACGCTGCAGCCGGTGTCGACATCGAAGCCGGCGACCGCGCTGTTGAACTATTCGCCCCGATTGCCAAGAAGGCCACTCGCCCAGAGGTCCGTGGTGGGCTCGGCGGTTTTGCCGGCCTGTTTGCACTGGGCAACTACGAAAAGCCGCTGCTGGCCGCATCCTCCGATGGTGTGGGGACCAAGTTGGCCGTGGCGCAGGCCGTCGGCAAGCACGACACCATTGGCCTGGACCTGGTCGCCATGGTCGTCGATGACCTGGTCGTGTGCGGTGCCGAGCCGCTGTTCCTGCAGGACTACATTGCAATTGGCAAGGTCGTGCCGGAGCACGTCGCCGAAATCGTTTCCGGCATCGCCGAGGGATGCGTCCAGGCGGGTTGCGCCCTCCTGGGCGGCGAGACTGCAGAGCACCCGGGTGTGATGGAACCGGGTGAGTACGATGTCTCCGCTACCGGCGTCGGTGTCGTGGAAGAGGACAAGCTTCTCGGCCCGGACCGCGTGCGTGAGGGCGATGTCATTATCGCCATGGAGTCCTCTGGACTTCACTCCAATGGCTACTCGCTGGCTCGCTACGTTCTCCTGGAGAAGGCCGGTCTGGAGCTCGACGGTTATGTCGAGGACTTCGGGCGCACCCTCGGTGAGGAGCTGCTGGAGCCAACCAAGATTTATGCGAAGGACTGCCTGGCTCTCATGAACGAGGCCGAGGTCCGCACTTTCTGCCACGTCACCGGTGGTGGATTGGCTGGCAACATGGTTCGCATCATGCCGGAAGGCCTGACCGCCGACATGAGCCGCGCAACTTGGACCCCGGGTCCGATTTTCAAGACCATTGCTGAGCTCGGCAACGTCTCCCGCGAGGAGATGGAGAAGACCTTCAACATGGGTGTCGGCATGGTTGCGATTGTGTCTGCAGAAGACCGCGATCGTGCCCTGGCTCTGCTGACTGCCCGCCACATCAACGCTTGGGAGCTGGGTACTGTTCGCAAGAGCGAGGCTGGCGAGGACGGGGCTGTTTTGCGCGGCAGCCACCCGCGCTTCTAAGCGTCGGCCGGCCGTCGGTTTACTGCGACGGGCGGCCGGGGACTGGGCCGGCTGGTCTGCCGTGGAGGGCGGCCTACTGCTGCGACGGGGCGGTCTAGATTCTGGGTTGCACAACGGAGATCCCCCCCCAAAAAACACGGGCTGCAAATGTGAAACTGTATGACTTTATGACACTTTCGAGCCGTTTTTCGGGCGATTTTTGTCATAAACGCAGTCAGTAACTCGGATTGATCCGCCACCGCCGAACATAATCGGCGGAACATAAACGCAGTCGACTAAGCAAAAGCAAGCACCCACCAACGGAATCGTTGGTGGGTGCTTGCTTTATTGAAATAGAAACGCTTTGCGGAAAATACGACAGCGGTTAGCTTGCGCTAGCTGTCGCGACCAGCGCCTGAGGCCCATTCCTCCCAGTCAGAGTAATAGTCGTCTCGATCGGACTCGTTCGACTTGCCGACGAGTTCCCGCTGCAGACGTTCCAAATCCATTTCTGGTGAATCGTACTTGAGCTGACGGGCAACCTTCGCCTGCTTTGCTTTCGCACGGCCGCGACCCATGGCCTGACCCCCTTGTGTAATCCGTGGGACGGCACGGGGATACGGCCGACCCACTTATGTCTTATTGCGTTAATTCCTGTAAGACACCATAGCCGATTTTTAGACGAAGGGGTTACGCGGGGAGGCCCATAGTGGGTTGTGTCCTCGCGCTCAGGCAACTCAATATGTGTAGTGACCTGGGGAAATATCCTTTCTGAAAAAGAATGGAAAAAGTTATTTTTTCACCACTCTGTCTGGTGGCTTTACCTATTTCCTGTTACCTATTTCCCTCGCAGGCGGTTGATGGCCACACGGCCCGGCGGCAGCTGCTCAACGCGGTCGATGGAGGAGGGGTCGACGGCCACGGCGCAGTCACCCACCACAAGGCCCTCGCGCTCCTGAGCTGAGCGTTTAAGCAGCGCCAATGCAATCGGGCCGTAATCGGCATGTTGCACGACGGTGCCCACGCGGCCCACGGCGCGCTTGCCCATCATCACTGGATCGCCGGTTTCCGGCAGCGTGGCCGAGCCGTCGAGCTGCAGCATCACCAAAACTCGTGGGGAGCGACCAACATTGTGGACACGTGATACCGTCTCTTGGCCGCGATAGCAGCCCTTGTCCAAGTGCACGGCAGCCGTGTCGAATTCAGAGGCGATCCAGCGCGGAGCCTCATGCGGAATCATCTTCTCGTCTACGTCGATTCCCAGCTCTGGGCGCAAGGAGACTACGCGTTCGGCCTCCCAGCCCATCAGACCAACGGGGGAAGCGCCAGCAGCTACCAACGCGTCCCAAGCGCCGACTACATCCTGTCGGCGCACGAGCACATCCACACGCCCGCCGCGTGGCCACGGCAGGTGCCGGACGTAGGAATGTCCCACAGTCGTAGCTTTGCCCACCTGCGGGAATGCGAGGCCAGCGGCTACCAGTACCTCAGGGGCATTCGGCCCCATGACGGAAATAATCGCCCGTTCTACTTCAGCAATTTCCACCTTGGACCAGAACACCATCATGTTCAGGTACTTCAACAGGGAGTCGAAGCCAGCAGGGGGCACGTCGATAAGCACGGAATCGTCCAAAACAGTCAACGTCATGTGATGGAGAACATGACCGTTTGCATCCAGGTTCAGTGCTTCAGTGACAGTGCCGGGAGCGGCTTCGTCGACCTTCTGCGAAAAAAGTGTGTTGAGGTAGGTCAGGCGATCCTCGCCAGTGACCTCAATAACGCGGTAGTACGAGCGATCTACTACGCCGCAGTCCTCCTGCAGATGACGTTGCTCTACCAGCGGACGGCCGTAGTGCCATGCCACGCTAGCTTGCCCTGCGGTTTGCTCAACGTTTTTCGCTGAGTTTCCGTCTGGGGCGTTCTCTGAGGCCTTCTCCAAACCTTCCATCTGTCCGCCCAGTTCGAGGGCAGCGGCGCCAGCCACGTGAGACATCAAAGGACTTACATACTCAACACTCACTCCCTCATGTTAACCAGAAATCCTCAAATTAAGCATGGATTAAGCTTGTGTGTATGACGGATTCGCTTTCTTCTCTAGTGCTTATCGACGTCTTCGCAGACGGCGGCCCGATTGCTGTCGAGGCAGGACAGCCGTTCCTCTACGCGGATGATCTCGGAGCTATTCGCGGCGACGGAGTTTTTGAAACACTCCTGGTCAGGGGTGGTCATACCTGTAATACCGACCGGCATGAGAAGCGATTCGCATCGTCAGCGCTAATGCTGGATTTGCCAACCCCAGATCTGCAGCAGTGGCGGGCGGCTACCGAGGTCGCACTACAGGAGTTGCGCGATAGGTCAATTGAGGGGGATGCGACGTTGCGGTGGGTGTACTCGCGTGGTCGCGAGTCCACCGGAGAGCCGACTGGCTACGTTTTGGCTAGCTCCGCGGAAAAGGTGGCGGAAAACCGTCTGAAGCCGGTATCGGTCATGCTTGCAGAGCGCGGTTTCTCGCTCGACCTTGGCTCCCGTGCACCGTGGGCGCTCATCGGCGCGAAAACGTTGTCATACGCAGCTAATATGGCTGCTTTGCGCTATGCCAAGTCCAAGGGGTTTGACGATGTCATCTTCACCTCCGCAGAGGGCAAGCTCTTGGAAGGCCCAACATCGACCATCATCGTTCAGCGCGGCAATGAGCTGCTGACTCCCAACCCCGGTGAAGGAGTGCTGCCGGGCACGACTCAGGCAGCGCTGTTTGAAACAGCCGCCAACTGCGGCTGGAAAGTCACCCCGACGGTCCTGGTACCCGGGGACCTATTCACCGCCGATGCGGTGTGGCTAGTGTCTTCGGTGCGTATCGCGGTCATGGTTAAGTCCATCGATGGTGAACCCATCCGGCAGCCGGATGCAATCGCGGAAAAAGAATTCCGCGACCTGTGTGACAAGGCGCTGGCGACGCAGTAGGGCCCCAAACAGTAGGGCTTGACTCAGTAGGGCCCCGCAGTATGGCCACACAACGCCCGTCGTAAAGCGGGGAGAACCTAGCCCGCGTAGCGCTTGAGCTGCGCGGACATGCGGGGAGCGAATTCTTCATCCCGCAGGCGCTCGTCTACCCACCCGAGATCGTTGTTCGGCATTAGGCCGTAGAGGCGCTTGCCCGGGCCAAGGGATGCAGGGCCGGTAGCAGTGACCATTGTGGAGGCTGCTTGCAGCTCCCATGCGCGCTCGGAGACCGGCTTGCCGTAGTAAATCTCAGTGACGCCGGTGGAGTGGACACAGATGAACTCAATCTCGTCCTCGTTGTTAATGCGCCAAAACCCTGTTTCGCGCTGGTCAGGGCCGGTCGGCTTGCCTTCTTCGTCCAGCTTCCAGATACGCGACTCATACTTCAGGTAGTTCTCGCCATCGTGGCTGAAGATAACCTGCTGGCCGAAGTTGTACTCGCCGTCGACGACAGTGTTCGCCTGCCCCTCACCGCGCCACACGCCGACCAGCGGCAGTAGTGCCAGCAGGCCGTCGTGAATATTCGGGCCGAAACGCAGATTCGCGGTCTCGTCGGGGATTGGGAGCCCCTCAAGGTCAGTGATGTTGCGCGTAGCGGTGCTCTTGGCCTGCTCGGCCGCGCGGTTGATGGCCTCGTTACCGTCGAGGCGAGGGGCTTCCGCAGCTGCAGGCTCCTGTGCAGCGGCGTCTGTCTGGTTGCTGCCATTGTTCTCGGTCATGCTTCACACTCTACCGCTGAAGCTCTTGCGGCCATGTATGGGCTGTTGGCGCACGGGGCCAACGCTGCAACGACGCTTAACGGCGATGCTTGACGACGGCCTTAGCGGCGCACCCGACAGTTTTTCTCCGGCAGCTTCTCCGTGGATTGAGCTGATGCCTCGGCATCCTGCTGGGATGTCGGCGGCATGAAGTTTGTTGGCGACACGGTGCACAGAATCTGTTCGCCTTCGATGGTGATAGAACCGCCCGACACGTACACGCGAGTCGCCGGCATGCCCATCGGTATATCTGAATCCCGCAGTGTCAGAGCGAAGGTGTCCATGATGTGCTGCGTATCAGCCTCAGACAGCTCAGGTTTGATGTGGTTTTTAGAATCCGTTGGGGACGAGGGCGCAGAAATAATCTCCATCGGCGTAATGACCACGTCGCGGCTGACAATGCGCAACTTCGCCGTGACCTGGGTTTTTCCCTGCCATCCGGCTGGCGTGGCCTCGAAAATAGCCTCGGTCTCCCAGCCGCCGGTGGGGGAGGAGTCCTTCAGGCTCTGGATACTCAAGTCCGTCAGTCCCAGCTTGTTTCCCAGAGAGACTCCGTCGAGCGAGAGCTTGGTGAAGTACTGCTTCGTCGGCGACTCTGGGAAATCTCCGCTGAGCACTGCCGATGCTGGGACCTTAACGTTGGACGCTCCGTACTCCAGAGATACCAAGCCGAAGTCGGGTACCTCCACATCGCGGATGCGCGAAGTTACGGAGCTCCACTTACCCGTAACAAAAGAGGACAAGTAGGCCTTGCCGCCAATGGCGACGTATGGGGTCATCTCCAGCTGCGCAGTCTCCTGAATATGCTCAGAGAGCTTGTACTCCGCATGGCTGGCGAAGCCCATGTCGGTGGCGATCACCAGCGCGGCAACGGCGAGGATGGAGCCACCGATCTTCTTCTGTCGTCGGGAAATGGACACACTCTATTAGTACCCCATCGCTTTTGGCCCAGACGACATCGGGGAAGTGTTGAATTCGCTGCTGTGTATAGGGTGGGGCGTATGAACGTAACCGAACTGCTTGACGTAGACACCACCGCCGCCAGTACGCTGCTGCAGCACGCCCACTCCACCGACGGCGTGGAGGCGTTCGGCGAGGCTTTCGTCCGAGGGCTTGACGACGACTCTTTCGGACATCGACACTTTGCGATTATTGAGAACAACCGTTACTTGGGCCTGGCAGCCGTTGCGCCGGATGCAGTGGAGATGGTTGTTGATCCGGAGTTTCGTAGGCAAGGAGTGGGGGCGAAGCTGCTTGCGCACATCGATGCTGAGGTCGGCGAGCGCCTGCCTATCTGGGCTCACGGTGATGTTGCCGGTGCCAGTCGTTTGGCAGAGTTGACGGGACGCAAGGTCGTCCGCGAGCTGTTGCAGATGTCCATTTCGGGCTCAGCGTTGGAGAAGGCGGCGGGGGACGTCGATAAGCGTGATGATGTTGAAGCTCTGACCCTGACTGCGGCACGTGCAAAGTGGGGTGAGGCTGCCGTGGATGAGGCGTGGTTGGCTGTGAATAACGAGGCGTTTGACTGGCATCCGGAGCAGGGTGGTTGGTCGCAGCCACAACTCGATCGCGCTCGGAACGTGCAGTGGTTCGACCCGGAGGGCGTGTTCTTTGCTGCGGATGTGGCCGGGGCGCGCGACAGTGCGGAGGAGATTTGCGGTTTCCACTGGACGAAGTGGCACGCCGAGGAATCTGTGCCAACTGGTGAGGTGTATGTGATTGGGCTGAGCTCGAAGGCACGCGGACGTGGTCTCGGGCGATGGCTGACCAATGTCGGGCTTTCCCATCTCCGGAACCGGGGAGCGGAAAAGGTAATTCTCTATGTGGAAGGCGACAATGCGCCGGCAGTGCGCACGTACCGTGCGGTCGGTTTTGAGGTGGCCCGCCGTGATGTGATGTACGGCGCATAGATGTGACGGTTCGGTTTATTGGGGGAGTTATTGAAGGCGAGTTTTTTTTGGGGGGGCGAGCTTAGCTTTATCTCAGTTTTAGGTGGTTTTCCTTTGTCGCGGGGCAATGGTCCTTGTGATTTTGGGGAGATGCTGTCCAATCCTCAGTGTTTCAGGGGCGCATTTTAGGGTCTCTTGCAGGGAAAATGAGGATAAATAAAGAATTACTTGCGCCGTTCACCAATTGTTAATGTTCTGAACAGGTTCCGGTCACTATCGGTAGATAGGTTCAGCGCAGTGGACCGGAGTGTGGCGGTTCCACGTGAACTGTTTCACTCATTGTGTAAAACCCGGAGGATTTACTGTGCTGAAGAAGAACCGTGCGGCATCCGTCATTGGTCTGGCCGCTGTTGCAAGCCTTACCCTGGCTGCTTGCTCTGAAGAGGGCGGCGAAGGCGCTTCTAACGTTGAGGGTCTGGCTGACGTCACCGGTGAGCTGCAGGGTGAGGGTGCTACCTCGCAGCAGCGCGCCATGGACCTGTTTGCCACCAAGTTTGAAGAGACCGGCTCGACGCTGTCTTACAACGCATCTGGTTCTGGTTCCGGTCAGACTCAGTTCATTGCCGGCACCGTTGCTTTCGCTGGCTCCGACTCCCCGCTGAAGGAGAAGGACGGCAAGGACCAGATCGCAGAGGCTAAGAAGCGCTGCGATGGTAACGACGCATGGCACCTGCCGATGGTTATTGGTCCGGTTGCCGTTGCCTACAACCTCGAGGGCGTTGACGTCGCTCTGACCCCGGCTCTGGTTGCTGAGATCTTCGACGGCAAGATCACCAAGTGGAATGACCCGAAGATTGCTGAGGTCAACAAGGACGCGAAGCTGCCGGAGAAGGACATCAAGGTTGTCTACCGCTCTGAGGAGTCCGGTACTACCGACAACTTCATGAAGTTCCTGAGCGCAGCTGCTCCGGAGCAGTGGCAGCACGAGGCTTCCAAGTCCTTCCCGACCGCTACTGGCCAGGGCGCTAACGGCTCGGCTGGTGTTGTCAACGAGGTCTCCAACATCGATGGTGCTATCACCTACGTCGAGGCTGGCTTCGCTAAGGACAAGGGCCTGGGCATCGCCAAGATGGACTTCGGCCATGGCCCGGTTGAGCTGAACAACGACACCGTCGGCAAGGCTCTGGATTCCGTCAAGTTCAAGACTGAGGGTCACGACATGGTTGTTGACACCGACGCTCTGTTCGCAATGGATGAGGAAGGCGCTTACCCGCTGGTTCTGACCACTTACGAAATTGTCTGTTCCGCTGGTTACGACGAGCAGACTCGTGACCTGGTTAAGAACTTCCTGAAGGTTGTTCTGGAAGAGGGCCAGGGCCCAGAGCTCGAAGAGCTGGGTTACATCCCGGTTCAGGGTGAGTTCAAGGACAAGCTGTCCGCAGCGGTTGACGCCATCAAGTAATTCGTTGCGTGCAACGCGGGTGAAAGCAGAGTTGGCTCTGTTATTACCCAGTTGGCGCGCGGATAACTTCAGCCGGCCACGCAGATTTGAGCTGTAGGCCGAAAAACCTGACGTAGACCGGTTGGCTTTATATATCGACAACCCAGTTGATTGGGTACCGCTCGTAGAGAGGTACTGAGGCCAATCGGTCTTCATGTGCGTTGAAGCACAAATCACTTCTACTTAGGAAATGAGATCATGAGTTCCTCGACTCCCATTGAAGGGAAGCAGGAGGCTGTAGACAGCAGTCTGTTGCAGTCCTCAGCACCGCAGGTGGATTCCTCCGGCGACGAGAGCTCGGAAGAGCAAGCCATTCAGGCTGGTGTTGTTCGTCCTGGTGACCGAATCTTCAAGATTCTGGCGGTGGGATCTTCCGCCTTGGTGACTGCTTTCATCATCGCAATTGCAGTGTTCCTGCTCCTGCGCGCAGTCCCGGCACTGTCCCGTAACGAAGCGAACTTCTTCACCTACACCGAACGATGGAACCTGGCGGATACCTCCGCCATGTACTTCGGTATTCCGAACATGTTTCTGGTGACCGTCGCGGTCTCCATCCTGGCGCTGGTTCTGGCTATGCCGGTTGCGTTGGGTATCGCTATCTTCCTGACTGCCTATGCTCCAAAGAAGATGGTCAAGCCGCTGGGGTACCTCGTGGACTTGCTGGCGGCAGTGCCGTCGATTGTCTACGGCCTGTGGGGCTTCATGGCTCTCGGTCCGGCGTTGGCTGGCCTGTACGGGTGGTTGGCTAAGACACTGGGTTTTATCCCGATGTTCGCCCTATACCCAAACTCGCCGGCATTCGAGACTGGTCGAAATCTCTTCACCGGTGGCATTGTGCTAGCAATTATGATTCTGCCGGTTATCGCGGCTACCACCCGTGAGGTCTTTGTTCAGACCCCGCGTGGTCACATTGAGGCATCGCTGGCTCTCGGTGCGACCCGTTGGGAAATGGTCAAGCTCGCTATTCTGCCATTCGGACGTTCAGGCTTTATCTCCGGCTCGATGCTGGGTCTGGGACGTGCCCTCGGTGAGACGATGGCTCTGTACCTCGTAATCTCTCCGTCTTCGGCATTCCGTGGTTCGTTTTTCGATGGTGGTACCACCTTCGCAACCGCAATTGCTAATGCGGCACCGGAATTCAATGACAACCTCAAGGCCGGCGCATACATGTCCGCAGGTTTGGTGCTGTTCTTGCTGACCTTCGTGGTCAACTCCGCAGCCCGAATGATTGCGAAGAAGTAGCAAGGTCGTAGGAAAAGAAACGAGAAGTAACAATGACTAGTTCAACTACTGATTCTTCGCCTCACGGCCCTGCAGACATGGTCCCCACTACGGAGTCGGCATTCACCCAAATTAAGGGTTCCCGCAAGGTGGCGGACAAGGTCTCCACGGTCCTCATTTACTTCTGCATGGCTCTTGCCTTGATTCCGCTAGTGTGGGTTCTCTTCGAGCTTGTCGTCCGAGGCACCCCGTCACTGCTAAGTGGTGAGTGGTGGACTGCTTCCCAGCGCGGTGTCACCGTTGGTACAGATGCCGGTGGTGTTGCTCACGCAATCGTCGGTACCTTGGTTCAGGCTCTGGTTACGACTCTCATTACCGTGCCGTTCGGTATCTTCGTCGCCATCTACTTGGTCGAGTACGCAGGTAACTCCCGCCTCGGCAAGGTCACCACTTTCATGGTCGACATCCTCTCCGGCGTGCCGTCGATCGTCGCGTCGCTGTTCATCTACTCGATGTGGGTGGTCATGTTCGGCATGAGCCGCTCCGGTTTCGCCGTCTCCCTGGCGCTGGTTCTGCTGATGCTGCCCATTGTCGTCCGCAACACGGAGGAAATGTTGCGCATCGTTCCGCACGAGTTGCGTGAAGCCTCCTACGCTCTGGGTGTCCCAAAGTGGAAGACCATTTTGAAGATCGTGCTCCCGACTGCACTGTCGGGCATCGTCACCGGTGTCATGCTGGCCGTCGCCCGCGTCATGGGTGAGTCTGCGCCGATGCTGATCCTGGTTGCAACCTCGCGAATCATCACCTACAACCCGTTCGGCCAGTCGCAGTCCTCACTGCCACTGTTCATGCTGGACATGTATAAGGCCGGTAATACCGGTGCGGCATTCGACAAGATGTGGGGCGCAGCGCTCACACTGGTTCTCATCATTGCCCTCATCAATATTCTGGCGCGCTTCGTATCCGCCAAGTTCTCCGTCAAGAGCAGTTAATTCTGGGCGCCTAACGTCCGCTATTTCAAGGAAGGTTTTTGAAAGACCATGGCTAAGCGCCTAGACCTTAACGATGTCAACATCTACTACGGCGATTTCCACGCTGTGCAGAACGTCAACCTGCACGTCCCGCCACGTTCCGTTACCGCATTCATTGGCCCGTCCGGCTGTGGTAAGTCCACCGTGCTCCGTTCACTGAACCGTATGCACGAGGTCATTCCGGGCGCCTACGTCACTGGCGAGGTGCTTCTCGACGGCGAAAACATCTATGGCCCGAAGATCGACCCGGTCTCCGTTCGTAACACCATCGGTATGGTGTTCCAGCGTCCGAACCCGTTCCCGACCATGTCCATCGAGGACAATGTCGTGGCTGGCCTGAAGTTGGCCGGTGTTAAGAACAAGGCTCACCTTAAGGAAGTTGCCGAGAAGTCCCTGCGCGGCGCCAACCTCTGGGATGAGGTCAAGGATCGCCTGGACAAGCCGGGCGGAGGCCTCTCCGGTGGTCAGCAGCAGCGTCTGTGCATCGCGCGCGCAATTGCAGTCGAGCCGGAAGTTCTGCTGATGGACGAGCCGTGTTCGGCTCTGGATCCGATTTCCACCTTGGCAATCGAGGACTTGATTCACGAGCTGAAGGAAGAATTCACCATTGTCATCGTGACCCACAACATGCAGCAGGCAGCTCGCGTGTCCGATCAGACCGCATTCTTCTCCCTCGAGGCAACCGGTAAGCCGGGGCGCCTGGTAGAGGTTGGCCCGACCAAGAAGATCTTCGAGAACCCAGATAAGAAGGAAACCGAGGACTACATCTCCGGTCGCTTCGGTTAAACGCTTCTGCATATGCCGTAATAACCAAAAAGAGCCCCGTACCTCACGCGTGTACATGCGAGGTACTGGGCTCTTTTTGTTGTTGTGGTTTATTTGATTGCTGAGTCGCGCACACGTTTTGCTGACTGAATACCTAGCCGCGTAGGTGATTTGTGCCGGGGAAAACAGTTTTTGTGGCGGGATCAAGCAGTTACTGACTAGGTTTATGTCAGATGAATAGCGTTTACTCACAGTAAAGTGTCATAAACCTAGTCAGTTTCTCGGTTTGAGGCGGTGTTGTGGCTGGGGAGGTGTTTAGCCTGGTGTGGCTTAAAAACGGCTCCACTCCGGCCTAAAAACCCGCGCCCCAGGCCAGCAGCCACCCCCAACATCCCTTCAGCGCAGCCCAAACACCCCCCCAACACCCAGCCTCCCAACAGCCTGCAGCTTCACGAACCTACATCCGCAGGTGACGCTCCAAGGCCTGCAGGCGTTGGTTAAAGCTGCGCTGGTCGCGTTCGTCCTCAAGCTTGTCCAGGTAGACATCGCGCTTGTAACCGGTGGCCAGGTAAATAATTCGGGCGGCAACCTCGACGGCGTGATCCGCGTAGCGCTCGTAGAAGCGGCTCAGCAGAGTGACATCCACTGTCTGCGCAGGGGAGTGCGGCCAATTATCGTCGTTGGTCAGCGTAAACAGGTGCTGGTGAATGTCATCGATGCTGTCATCGGTCTTATCCAAGGCCAATGCCTGGTCAACGTCGTAGTCGATGAGCACCTGACGGGTTTCGTGCGTCATCTGTTCAGATACGGAGGCCATCTCGCGGAAGAACCCCTCCACGGGCTCTGGTAGTGCCTTGTTCGGGTGGCGACGCCGGGCAACGTTGGCAATATGCACACTCAATGCGCCCATGCGGGAGATGTCCTCGACAATGTAGAGGCCACTGACAATCTGTCGGAGGTCACCAGCCACAGGAGCTTCGCGGGCCAACAGCTCGAAGGCTCGCTGCTCCGCATCCTGGCGCAGGTCCTCGAGAGAATCAATCTGGGAAAGAACTGTTTCAGCCGAGACCAAATCAGCCTCGAAGAGGGCCTTGTTCGCAAGCTTGTGCATGGAGCCAACTCGGTCACACATCACAATCAGGCTGTGGGCCAAGTTGTCCATTTGTTCTCGGTAGACAGTGCGCATGCGTTCCATAGTAGGCAATCCTCAACAACGTCGCGCGTTAGTGGGGAGCCCCCAATTACCCCTCGTAAAGTTATGTAAACACTCGCTCAGAACCGAAGCTTAGCCACCGGAGTGCATAATCTCCGCGCCCTCGGGCACGGTGTCGTCCTCCGGGTCGTCCAGCCAGCCCTCCGGCAAGACCACCTTTGCAGGGGACCCCTGTCGGCCGCGGGCGCCGTCGGCGTCCTCCGGGCGGGCGTGGGCGCTGGGGCCGTCGTAAAGCGGTGCGAGAATCTCGTCGAGCGTTGCCAGCGAATCGACGCGCGCAAGAGACTTCCGCACCTCACTGCCGGCAGGGTAACCGCGCAGGTACCAGGCGATGTGCTTGCGCAGGTCGCGGCAGCCCTTACGTTCGCCCTCGTGCTCCACGAGCAGTTCCGCGTGACGACGGATAATCCCCGCGACCTCACCAAATGTTGGTGCCGGCGGCACTTCTTCGCCACGCAGCTCGGCGGACAACTGCGCGAACAGCCACGGGCGGCCAAGGCAGCCGCGACCGACGACGACACCGTCGCAGCCGGTCTCGTCGAGCATTTTGCGGGCATCGGTGGAGGCAAAGATGTCGCCGTTGCCAAGCACCGGGATATCGCTGTAGCCGGAGTCGACCATGTGCTCCTTCAGCCGCGCGATCTGCGACCAGTCAGCGTGGCCGGAGTAGCGCTGCGCTGCGGTGCGGGCATGCAGAGCCACAGCCTGGGCGCCCATCTCAGCGGCGATGCGGCCGGCATCGAGATGCGTGTGGTGCTCGTCGTCGATACCGACGCGGAATTTCACGGTCACCGGGATGTCCGTGCCCTCAGTGGCTTTTACCGCTGCGGCGACGATGTTGCCGAAGAGACGGCGCTTATACGGCAGTGCCGAGCCGCCGCCCTTGCGAGTGACCTTCGGTACCGGGCAGCCGAAGTTCATATCGATGTGGTCGGCGAGGTTTTCGTCGACAATCATCTTTGCGGCCTCGTAGGTCCACTTCGGGTCAGTGGTGTAGAGCTGCAGGCTGCGCGGGTTTTCGTCAGGCGCGAAGGTGGTCATGTGCATGGTCTTCTCGTTGTGCTCGACCAGTGCTCGCGCGGTGACCATCTCGCAGACATAGAGGCCCGAGACCGTGCCTGTACGCTGCAGCTCCTGCTCGCGGCACAGCGTGCGGAATGCCACGTTGGTGACACCGGCCATCGGAGCGAGTACCACGGGGGAAGCGAGCTCAAAGGGGCCGATGTGCATGTGCGCGGACGTGGCATCGGCGGGTTTGGCGGCGCTGAGTGGACTCGAGGAGGTATCTAACACGTACAGTATTGTGTCACGCTGAACTGCCGTTTTCGAATCTGTTTTATCTGGCGGATCGGATCGCCCCGGTTAGCGCTTCGTCCGCGGATGCCTGACGACGATCACCGTTCGGCGACCCCTCCCACCGGGCAGGTCGGTGGTATTGCGGAGAATTTCCAGGATGTGGTTCGACTCTTCGTCGAGGTGTTCGGTGGGTTCGTCGAGAAGCAGGATTGGCGCTGTGCTGACAAGCGCACGGGTGAGAATGAGCCTGCGCCGCTGACCACCCGAGAGACTGTCCGCGCCGCTGTCCAGAATCGTGTCCAGGCCGTCGGGTGCGGCATCGACCCAATCGCGCAGGCCCACGGCGTCCAGTACGGAGTAAATGTCCTCGTCGCTGACCTGCGGGTTACCAATAGAGATGTTGTCCCGCACCGTCGTGGCGAAGATATGCTCATCCTCGGCGACGAAGCGCACCAGGTCGCACTGCTCCGTGTTTACGTGGGGCTCTCCGGCACTTGCCGCACTGCGCCACAGCTCACGTCCGTCTCCGTCAATGATAGTCACCGTGCCCGCAACCGGCGGGATTTGTCCGGCGATTGTTTTCAGCAGCGTGGTCTTTCCGCTTCCCGACGGCGCCGTGATCTCCCGGTAGTCGCCAAAGGTGACCTCGAAGTTTTGCATCGGCAGTTGAGCTGGCTGGGCAGCGGGCTCTTCCGCAGTATTCGAACTGTTGTCGTCGGGGTAGCCCACGATTAAGTCTTGAACCTGCAGAGTTGGCCGAACTGTCAGGTGGTTCTGAGCGAGCGGGGACGTGTGGATTGGCGCTGTGGGGACTGGGGCTGAGCGCATGGCATCCGCTTCCCCTGATTCACTCGCACTTGACGCGAGCGTCAGCAAGGCTTCCCTCGATTGCGCCAGTGTTTGCGCAGCAGCTGGCAGCGGACCAACCGACTCAAAAGCCGCCAGCGGCACCAGAACCAGAACCGTCAGCCACTCGGGAGAGTGCAGCAAACCGCCGCCAGCGCCCCCGGCCGAATCCGTCACTAACCACGACGCTACGACCACGGTCAGGACAGCGGTCAACACGCTAGCCGCGGTGCTCAGTGCGGAGGCGCGGGCATTTGCTCGACCTGCGGCGTCATCGATGGCCGCAACCGTTTTGCTGGAGGATGACGCGGCAGAGACTGCCTCATCCAACTGGCCGTGGATACGCAGGCCGGCGGCGTCGGAAAGCAGCGCTTCGACGGCAGCGGCATGCGACTGAAGCGCGGCCGCGCGACGCTGACTTGAGCGCGCAGTGGTGCGATACGTCAGGTAAGGAGCAACACCGCCGGCCAGAAGCAGTCCCACCGCCAGGAGAACCGCAGCGGCAGGCGAGAGTAGAGCCACAAAAATGACGGCGATGAGAGAGGTCATCAGCGCCACCAATGCGGGCACTATTGATCGCACGACGGCATCGGCAAGTGCGTCAATATTCGCCCCAAGCGCTGTGACAATATCGGAACGCTCACGCAGCGCCAGCGTACGGTCGGCCACGAAATGCTCCCATAGCTTCACGCGCGAGCGCTCGGCGGTGCGCAACGCCACATCGTGGGAGACCAACCGGTCGAGGTATCGAAACGCAGCTCGCGAAATACCCAGCGCGCGCACAGACGTCACCGCCAAGGTGATGTCCATCAGCGGTGGCATCTGCCAAGAACGCGTAATCAGCCACGCCGACACCACGGTCAGACTCAGCGCGGACAGCAGCGTGATGATGCCCGCCAACACCGGCCACACCAGGTCGCGGGGTTTCACCAGGCGACGAAGCGCTTGCAGAGTAGTCATCGCGACTGCACCTCCACCACGCCGTCGGCGGCCGCAATCAACAGCGGATCATGGCTGGTGGCAATCACTGTGGCTCCGCGCCGGGCACGTGCGTGCAGGAGCCTAATCACGGACTGCGCACTGTCGGCATCCAGGTGAGCTGTCGGTTCATCGAGGAGGACGAGGTCGCGGGTGTCGTCGGCAAGCTCGCGCCGAAGCGCCTCCCGCTGACGTTGCCCGAGCGAGCGCCGCGAATTGTCTCCCACCGTCGCTGCGTCCAACACTGGGCGCTGGGGCAGCCACGCGATGCGCCGCAGCAGATCCTGGTCACGGAGAATGCGCTGGCCGTCGCGAATAGTTACGGAGCCTTCCAACCCCTCGTGCACGATGCCGGCGACCGCAAGCAGCGCTGTCGTCTTGCCCACGCCGTTCGGCCCCGCCAGCACCGTCACTGTGCCTGGCTGCGCGATGGCGCTTAATTCACTTGGCCGCACGCCGTCTCGCCCCGGCGCGGAAAGGCGTTCGAACACGACCGTGGGGGCGCTGTGGACACTGCTTGACGACGTTCCTTCGGCCACCTCTTCCACAGTTTCAGAGGTGGTGTCTGTGGAGTTTGGAGTCTGGCCAGCGTCCTTGTCTAACAGTTCCGTGACTTCGGTGGCAGCGACCACACCGTCCTGGGCGGCGTGGAATTTCTGGCCAACCTGGCGCACCGGGCCATAGATTTCTGGGGCGATGATGAGCACTGCCAGGCCGGTTGCCAGCGTCATGTGGCCTCCCAGAAGTCGGAAACCGATGCCGACGGCGATGAGGGCGATTGACAGGGTGGTGAGGAATTCCAGGACCGACGCGGATAGGAAAGCGATGCGCAGGACCTCCATGGTGGATTTCCGGTGGCGGGTCGACAGGCGCTTGATTTCCTCGCTGGGGGTGTCGGCCATGTTGTGCGCTTTGAGCGTTGGCAGGCCGATGACCAGGTCGAGAATCTGACCACGCACCGTGCCGATGTCGGCCAGACGGCGTTCTGTGTGGCCCTCAGTGAGGCGACCTACCAGCCACATGAACAGTGGAATGAGTGGCAGCGTGACAACCGCGATGGCAACCGATGGGAGGTCCAACCATGCGACTGCGACCAGTGCCATCGGGGTAGCCAGCGCTGCGGCCACCAGTGCGGGGAGGAATTCCGCCACGTAGACGGCCACACCATCGAGCCCGACCGAAAGCAATGCGCGCCAGTGCGCGGTGTCGACAGTGCGAGGATCGCGCAGAGCCAGGGCTCGCAGTGCCCGGCTGCGCAGGTCTGTGGCCACGCGTGCACCCGCAGATTGGCCGAAACGCACGAGCGCGTAGGAGCAGGCCACCCGAACGAGTACAGCGGCCGTGGCTATCAGCGCGAATAATGTCCAATTAGGAGTTGCCTCACCCAGAACCTGCGCCGTAATAGTGCCGATTGCCAGCCCCAACGCGATTGTGGCACCTGTGCTCGCGGCGGTCAGTGCGCCCGCGAAAATGACCCAACGCCAGGCTGGGGCCGACAGCTTGAATAGTTTCGGATCGACAGGTGCCACTTTTTAGAAACTAACCTCCAACGGACGGTCTACTGCGAGACCTTACGCTCAGCCATCAACCGCTTGCGGAATACCCAGTATGTCCACGCCTGGTAGGCAATCACCAGTGGGGTAATCACCAGCGCGGTCCAGGTCATGATTTTCAGCGTGTAAGGGTTAGAGGCGGAATTCCAGATATCGAGGGAGACGCCGTCGGCAAGCGTCGTCGGCATCAGGTACGGGTACATGGCGCCGAAGACAACGGTGGTGACGGCAGTCACGGTGACGGCGGTTGCGGAAAAAGCGATGCCGTCGCGGTTGCCTACGGTTGCGGAGATGGCAATGACCAGCCCCGCGACGGCGATAACGACAACAGCCCACAGCCAGGTCTTTCCGTATCCCAACTGTGTCCAGATGAGGAACACGCCGCCAAAAATCAGCGCCGACAGTGCCGGAATTCGAGCGGCGTTGCCGACCTCGTCGCGTAGCTTGCCGGCGGTCTTCAGCCGCAGGAACGTAACTGCGTGAAGAGCGAACACAGCCGCAAACGCAATCCCGCCGACCAGAGCGTACGGGTTCAGCAACCCGAGCAGGGTACTAAAGCCGGAGTCCAAGTTCTTGTCGGCATTCAGCGGGACACCGCGCACCAGGTTCGCGACCGCTACGCCCCACAGAATTGGAGGCAGCCAGGAGCCGAAGATAATCGCGCGGTCGCACCAGGCGCGCCAGTGCTCATCGTTGACTTTGAAGCGCCATTCCAGCCCGACGATACGGACAATCAACGCCACCAGAATCAGGAAGAGCGGCAGGTAGAAGCCGGAAAACATAGACGCATACCATTCCGGAAACGCCGCGAAGAGCGCGCCGCCAGCGGTAATTAGCCACACTTCGTTGCCGTCCCATACCGGCCCGATAGTTCCGAGCATCGCTTTACGACGCGGTTCATCGCGGCCAACGAACGGCAGCAGCATTCCGACGCCGAAGTCAAAGCCCTCGAGAAGGAAGTAGCCGGCGAACAGGAACGCGATCAGGACAAACCACAAAACGGGAAGATCTAATCCGAACATGTCAGAGATACATCCTTATCTACTTTGTGTCCTCAGTCGCGGAG
Organism: Corynebacterium sp. HMSC061H03; assembly: GCF_001838215.1. Taxonomy (NCBI): domain Bacteria; kingdom Bacillati; phylum Actinomycetota; class Actinomycetes; order Mycobacteriales; family Corynebacteriaceae; genus Corynebacterium; species Corynebacterium sp. HMSC061H03. The sequence goes on along the minus strand of NZ_KV836089.1, from coordinate 13,567 downwards.
ACTTCGGAGTCGGGGCTGGCAGCGGACTGGGCATGGACCTTGTTGAATCGAACCGGAGACGAGATGATCGCGCCCAGATTGGTAGCGATTGGTGACGACGGGCCAGCGTGCTCGGGGTCATTGCCGATGGCGTTGATAGCCTCAGCGGATTCGGTCGGAGGTCCGGCAATAACTGCGCGGCGAATCAACCAGAACCACACCACTGCCAAAATCAGGTAGAGCAGGGTAAAGCCCACCAGGGTGATAATCACCGTGGCCGGTGCGTGGTCGGACACACCCATATCGACGGTCATGCGAATCAGCTCGGTGCGCGGGTCGCCCGCGTGATCCGGGTTCGGGTGCACAATCCAGGGCTGACGGCCCATCTCCGTAAAGATCCAGCCAGCGCTGCTGGCCAAGAACGGGAACGGAATCGCGAGGATACTGCAAGCGGCGAAAATGCGGGCTCGCTTGCCCGTCGGCACGCGCCCCTTGCGAGTAAATAGCCAAGCGAAAAACGCGATAGCCAGAGAACCGACCATGAGCCCAATCATGGCGCGGAAAGACCAGTATGTGACGAACAGATTCGGAGAGTAATTGCCTGGGCCGAAGACCGCCTCAGCTTTTTCTTGCAGGTCCTGCACGCCCTGGAGCGTGACGCCACTGAACTTGCCCTCGGCCAGGAAAGGCAGCACCCATGGCACCTCGATGAGATGCAGCACCGAGTCGCAATTGTTGTGCGTACCGACGGTCAGAATCGAGAACATTGGATCTGTCTGCGTGTGGCACAGGGACTCGGCCGATGCCATCTTCATCGGCTGCTGCTCGAACATAAGCTTGGCCTGGATATCGCCGGTGATAAACACCGCCAGCGAGCTGAGCACAGTTGTCCAGAGCCCGACCTTCATGGACTTGTGAAACGTCCGTTCGTGAACAGTATTGCTCTGGCCACCGCGGCGGCTCTGAACCAGCCACCAGCCACTGACGCCGACAACGAGCGTGCCGGCGGTAAGGAAAGAGCTGGCCACGGCATGCGGGAAAGCTGCCAAGGCAGTGGAGTTGGTCAACAGTGCGCCAAAGTCTGTAAGCTCTGCGCGGCCGGTTTCCGGGTTGTAGACCGCGCCTACAGGATGCTGCATGAACGAATTGGCGACGATGATGAAATACGCCGAGATATTCACCGCAATAGCGACAATCCAAATCGAGAGCGTGTGCATCCAGGTGGGAATACGCCCCCAGCCGAAAATCCACAGTCCCAGGAAAGTGGATTCCAGGAAGAATGCGATGAGGCCTTCAAGAGCCAGCGGGCCGCCGAAGACATCACCGATCATGCGGGAGTACTCCGACCAGTTCATACCGAACTGGAATTCCTGGACGATACCCGTGGCTACGCCCATGGCGAAGTTAATAATGAAGATGGTGCCGAAAAGCCGCGTCGCTCGGTACCAAAGGTCATTTTTCGTCGTGGCCCACAGTGTCTGCATGAGCGCGACGAGCGGAGCTAGACCAATTGTCAGCGGGACAAAAATGAAGTGGTAGACGGTGGTTATGCCAAATTGCCAACGAGATATATCGACGACATCCATGTTTCCTCGACTGAAAAAGTAGACATAAACGATGCGTGTACTCCGACGGATTTGTCGAAGCCTGCATCAAGTGCCCGCAGTATTCCTGCTTATTAATTCAGTCGGACAGGAGGGGTAAAAAGTTCCGGGGCGTGAACTTATCGACGCGGGCAGGGCAAAACTCCGGAGGGCAATTATTAAAAACAAGCGCGTAATTGCTAGGCTATTTTGTTGCGCGGGCCTTTAGCTCAGCTGGTAGAGCTACGGACTTTTAATCCGCAGGTCGCGGGTTCGAGCCCCGCAGGGCCCACAAGCACGCAAAACCCCAGGTCATCAACAGCCTGGGGTTTTGTAGTATCTTGCCTGTATTTGCCCTCTGTGGCACCTACTTCTCCCGCTTGTGGTAGCCCATCCGTGGCTTGAAGCCCGCCGGGTGCTTAAGCTGCGCCACTGCATCGGCGACTATCAAGCGGAAGCGTGGCTTCATCGGTGGCATCTGTGAGATCTGGAACCATCCGACATCAGTGGATTCATCATCAGCGACATAGGGGACGTCGTCGCCAACAACACTGCAGCGCATGGAGATATCCAGATATGAGGAAACATCGCCGTTGAGGTGTTCGATAGGGCCAACGGCGCCAGTTCCAAGCAGGGCCTCAACTGTGACATCGAGTCCCGTTTCTTCCTTTACCTCTCGCACGGCGGCGTCGTGAGGCTGCTCGTCCGGGTCGATAATTCCGGTGACTGGGGTCCATTCACCATTATCGGAGCGACGAACCAGCAAGACCTCGGGCAAGGCGTACATCGGTGCATTCGGCGGAACATCGCGAATGACGATAGCCGTGACACCGGGGAGCCAGAGCGGAGCGTGGCCCACTTTTTCACGGAGCTGAACAATGAAATCCGGAATTGCCATAGTTGCGAGCTTATCTGAGTACTAGTAGCGTCCGCGGAAATAGTAAGAAACTCCAGTTCAACCGTGGATTTTGGGAAAAGGGTACTTATCCTCTATAGTTCTTTACGTTGCCAAGAGCGCGCGCAAATGCAATGTTCATACACTGCAGGTGTACGCGGAGTGTGCCACTGAGTGGGCAACTCTTTGCAGCGTTAAGTCGGGCTCCCATCGTCTAGAGGCCTAGGACTCCGCCCTTTCACGGCGGCAACACGGGTTCGAATCCCGTTGGGAGTACCACTAAAAATCATGATGGCCCTGTGGCGCAGTTGGTTAGCGCGCCGCCCTGTCACGGCGGAGGTCGCGGGTTCAAGTCCCGTCAGGGTCGCAATTCTAAACGCCAGTTCCGGTTGGAGCTGGCGTTTTTTGCTTTTGGTTAGTGGTGCGCTGGGCGTCGGCGTGGGTAATGGACAAAAAGTGTGTCTGACTCTCAAGATGGTGACTGGTGAGAAGCCAAAAACTACGGGCTGCAAATGTGAAACTTTATGAGTTTATGACACTTTCAAGCCATTTTTCGGGCCATTTTTGTCATAAACGTAGTCAGTAACTCGCATCGCCCCAACGCCGCCAGCCATAAACGTAGTCAGTAACTCGCATCAGTGACACTGGGGGAGAGGGGGGGGGCTTTACCCGGGTTTGGTGGGGAGAGCTTTTGCCACAGTCTAGGTTGCCCCGAGACCCGGGGCTGGATGTCAGCTTTCAACTTAAAATAACTGCCATGAACTGGCGATTTGCTTATGTTCAGCGCTGTTCTGTAGAGTAACAACTCGTGCACAGCGCTGGTAACCCAGTAAGTTGAGCACGGCATTTAAGGCCCTGTGGCGCAGTTGGTTAGCGCGCCGCCCTGTCACGGCGGAGGTCGCGGGTTCAAGTCCCGTCAGGGTCGCCACTTGATTAATTTCAAGTCTGGCCAGATAGCTCAGTCGGTAGAGCGTCCGCCTGAAAAGTGGAAGGTCAGCGGTTCGATCCCGCTTCTGGCCACAATTAATCCCCAGTCCGGAAACGGGCTGGGGATTCTTTGTTTTACCAGGTGTTTGTCGCGGGGATCGTCGTAAAGCAAAGTGCATCGAGCCGTGCGAAAACCTTAAAGTGGGGGAAATTAAACCGCGTACACACCCTAGCGGATAGGATGTTGTGCATGAGTAAGGAATTCGCCTCAGCAGGAACGCTGTCCGACGATAAGACGCTGCCGTGGGTCGTGCGCATCTTCGTCTACACGGATGCTGAGGGCAGCCAATCGGCTGCTGAGAAGGTTCGTGGGGTGCTCGCGGAACTGATTCCGGATCAGGACGTCAACGTCTACGAGGATGTCATGCCCGATGTGGGGCGCACCTCTTCGCTCGCTGATTTGTGGGCGGAGGCCAACCCGGGCATGGATCCGGGGGATCGGAAGCGTTACCGCATCAGTGTGGTGGCTCCGGGGCTGTCTCACTGCGAAATGGCGGACCTGGCAGGCCCGCTCGCTGAGGCCGTCAGCCCGGGGTGGGCAGAGGGGGAGGCTGCGACTAAGGTCGCGAAGGGCGATGTCCCGTGCCGTGTCGCTGTCGGGCGTGCCGACGAGCACCCGGGCGAACCCCCGCTAGTGCAGAATTAACCAGAATTCGGAATTAATCCGAAGCGAGAGCTGTTATCTGGGTTACATCCTAAGAGTCGTTTGCAATGACGACGCTTCACAACCATGAGAGGGAAGTGATTCCGAAAATGGCACACACTATTTCGCATGATGAGGCCGGTCAGCGCTATGTTCTCACCGTAGAGGGAGAAGAGGCCGGCTTTGCCGCTTACACCCCGGTGGAAGGTGCCCTGGACTTTGACCACACGGTTGTAGATGGCAAATTCCGTGGACAAGGCCTGTCCAAGCCGCTTATCGCAGGCGCGCTGGATGATGTTCGGAAGAACAACCGAAAGATTCGCACCAGCTGCTCCGCTGTTGCCAACTTCGTGGAGAAAAACCCGGAATACCAGGATCTACTGGCTGGCTAGTCGCTGAAGGGCGAAGAACGCACAAAGAAGCCGGCCGGCTTTTGTATGTAGAGCTAGTTTTAGGGCGGGGCTAGATGAAGTCTCCGTCACCCTGGACGTACACCGCCGGATCGCACAACGGCTTGTGTTCGCCGGGCTTGGCAGGGCGTACGCGGCCCGGAATCCCTATCACGATGGAATCGGGTGGGCAGCTGTGGGTGACCACGGAGTTGGCGCCAATCGATGAACCCGCACCAATTGTGATCGGGCCAAGGACTTTCGCACCTGCCCCGACGGTGACGTTGTCCTCCAGAGTTGGGTGGCGTTTTACCTTCTCCAGTGAGCGGCCGCCGAGTGTCACACCGTGGTAGAGCATGCAGCCGTCACCGATCTCTGCGGTTTCACCAATGACGATGCCCATGCCGTGGTCGATGAAGAACCTTCGGCCAATTTGAGCGCCCGGGTGAATCTCAATACCAGTCAGCCAACGGGAAAACTGTGCGAGTACTCGTGCAATGCCCTTGAAAATCCCGCCTCGTTTCCAGAGGCGGTGCGAGAATCGGTGAATCCAGATTGCGTGTAGGCCGGAGTAGACAATGGCATTTTCTACATCACTGCGCGCAGCTGGGTCATGCGCACGGGCATTGTCCAGATCCTCTTTGAGGATTCGGAAAAAGTCACTCATGGGCGTCAATTCTATCTGGTCGGAAGTGTGGGCAATGCAAAAACCCGCTTGCCGACGGAAAGTGCCAGCTAGCGGGCTCTGCAGAGAAGGTTACGGGCGCTTATAGCGCTTGGTTTTAGTCGCGCAGGTCCTCGTACAGGATGGAGGAGACGTAGCGCTCGCCGAAGTCAGGGACAATCACGACGATGTTCTTGCCCTCAGCCTCCGGGCGGGCTGCAATCTCGAGAGCAGCCTTGATGTTTGCACCGGCGGAAATGCCGCCGAGGATGCCCTCGGCTGCAGCAACCTTGCGGGAGACCTCAATAGCGTCCTCGTTGGTAACCGCAATGATCTCGTCGAGAAGCTCCTGATCGAGAACCTCTGGGACGAAGTTTGCGCCCAGACCCTGAATCTTGTGCGGGCCGGCGGTGCCCTCGGTCAGCAGCGGGGAGGCCTTCGGCTCAACGGCAACCAGCTTGATGTCCGAGTTGTGCTTCTTCAGCGTGCGACCAGCACCGGTAATGGTGCCGCCGGTGCCGACACCAGCCACGAAGTAATCAACCTTGCCGTCGGTAGCTTCCCAGATTTCTTCACCAGTGGTTGCCTCGTGGATAGCCGGGTTGGCCGGGTTGGCGAACTGGGAAGCCAGGATTGCATTGTCGGTGTTAGCCACGATTTCGTTGGCCTTATCGACAGCACCGCGCATGCCATCCGCGCCCGGGGTGAGTACAAGCTCAGCGCCAAATGCGCGCAGAACGACGCGGCGCTCCTGGCTCATGGTGTCCGGCATAGTGAGAATGACCTTGTAACCGCGGGCTGCGCCGACCATTGCCAGCGCGATACCGGTGTTGCCCGAGGTACCCTCGACGATGGTTCCGCCCGGCTTGAGCTCGCCAGAGCGCTCGGCGGCATCGATAATTGCGTTGCCGATGCGGTCCTTGACCGAGTTGGCAGGGTTGTAAAACTCCAGCTTGGCAATCACGTTGCCCGGCAGGCCCTCGGTAACACGGTTGAGCTTAACCAGCGGGGTGTTGCCGATCAGTTCAGTGACATCGTTATAAATAGTCATTAATCTTATCCATTCCGGAAATCACAGAGGACTTCCTAATGAGTTTTCGCGTGTAGCCGTAGTGTACGCCTGATCCTGCAATTAGTACAGACCAGTTCGTCTATTTTATGGCTTGCGTAGGGAAGTGGAAGCTGTCAGTTCCGGTGCCGCCACCGTCATAGTCGCCGCGGCCGGCGCCGTCGCAGTCGCACCGCTATTTTCGCAATGCCCCTGCTATTGCCACGTTAACGCTGTCTCATTGCCTCGCTCGTCCTTACCTCCATTGTGAGGGTAAAGAGCATTAAAGTTTCTTAGAATCCACTATTCTGAGACGTGATTTACAGTGCACGGGAATGCCTTGTGAATAGGCAGCGGCCCTCGCCACTGTGATTGGGCGCGATTGCGGCCCTTATCTGCACAGCGGTTATATGTGATAACCGAAAACGCAGACAATGGACTCAGCGATTGCGGTGCTTCGTCGAAGCCACTCAGAGGGACTCAAACCTTTGGGGAAGGAGGCGAGGCATTAATAGAAGTGTGAAGCTTTCCTCAGCCCATCAGCCAGGAGACCGACTGTAAATCATCCAATTCGCGTCCGCGGATTGGCGGTCGAGCGGTGCTGTCGAGGTGAATAGCGCCGTAGAAAGATGATTTACATCATGCATATTGCTGAGGGATTTCTCCCAGTTACTCATTGCATTGGGTGGGGTGTAGCTGCCGCTCCCTTTGTCATTCACGGCGCAATTCAAGTCAAGCGCACTATGAAAGAACATCCCGGTAGCGGCATGCTGCTCGGTGCTGCTGGTGCGTTTACCTTCGTGCTCTCCGCAATCAAGATTCCATCTGTGACGGGTTCCACTTCGCACCCGACAGGTACAGGTTTTGGTGCTGTAATCTTCAAACCTCCGGTGATGGCGCTGCTTGGCTCCATCGTGTTGCTCTTCCAAGCAATCTTGCTCGCTCACGGCGGCATTACGACGCTCGGTGCGAACATCTTCTCCATGGCAATCGTCGGCCCGTGGGTTGGCTACGCCTTCTACGTATTGACTCGAAAGCTCGGCGGAGGCCTACTACCAGGTGTGTTTATGGCAGCGTTCTTCGCTGACCTCTCCACCTACGTGGTGACCTCCATGCAGCTCGCTCTTGCACACCCGGCAAACCCGGGCGGTGTCGGCGGCGCTCTGGCTACATTCCTCGGCCTGTTCGCTATCACGCAGATTCCGCTGGCAATCATCGAGGCTCTGGTCACCGTCATTCTCATGCGCACCCTGCTGGCCGTGGCACATTCTGAGCTCCTCGATCTCGGCTTCCTGTCCCGCTTCGGTGATGCGCCAGCACCGGCGCTGGACGCAAAGGCTGCAGACACCACGACCGACGCTGTCGCAGGATCTGCCACTTCGCAGAATGCGGCAGCTGCATCCGTATCCGGCCAGAAGCGGTAGCCGTCGTCAAGCGAAAAGAAGCGAAAGAGAGCACGATTATGAATGCAAAAAACAACGCGCAGATTGTCGACGCACAGGCAGTGAGCCAGCCGAAGAAGAACTCCGTGTGGGTCAGCGTTGGTCTCATTGTCCTGGTAGTCGTAATTGCCATGTTCCCGCTGTTCTTCAACTACGGGGACGACGACGCCGAGGAGCCGTTCGCCGGCACTGATGCCACCGCTACGGAGACAATTCAGGAAATCGACCCGAACTACGAGCCGTGGTTCGAGCCACTCGTCGGCGAGCTGCCGGGTGAGGTTGAGTCGGGTCTGTTCGCGCTCCAGGCCGTTATCGGAGCTGGCGTCCTGTTCTACGTTATTGGCTTCTACCGAGGGAAGGCTGCTGCGCGTTCAGACAAGCGCGAGAAAGAGCAGTGAATGCGCTAGAAGCCGCAGCGGCGCGCAGCGCTTGGGCACGCCGCAACGTGGGTGAAAAGATTCTGCTGCTCGGTGGGCTGCTGATTCTGGCGGTTGCGCTACCGCCAATTCCCTTTGCACCGGTCATCGCGGTCATTGCTTGGTCTATTGCGTACATAGCCCGAGTGCCCCGCAAGCTGTATGCGGCAATGGTGCTGGCGCCGGCGGCTTTTGTGCTCGTCGGCGCGTTTCCGCTTTTGGTAGCGCTTACTCCCGACGGTCTCGCGTGGTCGCCGGATGGCCCGCAGCGAATGACGCAGGTTGTGATGCGTTCGTTTGCGGGTATCAGCTGCACGATGGTCTTTGCGCTGACCACTCCGATTTCGGAGCTCATTGCCTGGCTCGACAAGCACGGCATGCCGCGCTACCTCACTTATCTCGCTGAGGTGATTTATCGGATGACCGGCGTGCTGATTCACTCTGCGCGTTCAATGACTGAGGCCCAAGCACGACGTCTGGGGCACTCCACGCGCCGGGCGATGATCCGAGATGCAGCGGCACAGTCCGCCAGCCTCTTTGTCATTGCCTTTACCCGTGCCCGCAAGATGCAAGAGGGAATCGAGCTTCGCGCCGACCCGAGCGCAATGAAAGTACTAGTGATTTCGCGACCCAGGCAGCCGAAGTTCATCGTGATATCCAGTGCATTACTGTTGTCGTTGATCGCGGCCTGGGCGCTGCTGAAATGGGGTGTATAGGGATGTCGATCAGCAGGAAAAATACCGCTGATCACCCGCATGGTGCCAGCGGTGCCATTGTGGAAGCAGCTGCCGTTACATACGCTTACGACGAAACCCACGTCCTGAAAGGCGTGGATTTGGCAATTTCGGGCGGCGAGCGCCTAGCGCTGTTGGGCGCAAACGGTTCTGGCAAGTCCACGCTGTTGCGTATGCTCGCGGGAGCGTCTAAGCCCAATAGTGGTGAGGTCCGCCTTGACGGCACCGTCTACACGTACTCCCGGCACGGCCGCAATGCGGTCCGTCGCTCAGTGCAGATGGTCACGCAGGATCCGGATGAGCAAATCTTCGCGGCTAGCGTGTTTGCAGACGTCTCGTTCGGTCCCGTCAACCTGGGGCTTAAGAACGAGGAAGTCGAACGGCGCGTCCGGCAGGCTCTAGGTACCGCCGAGATCACCGATCTCGCCGAACGCGTTCCGCACCAGCTTTCCTATGGTCAGCGCAAGCGCGTCGCTCTCGCTGGTGCGCTGGCGATGCATCCGCGTGTGCTGCTTCTCGACGAGCCCTCCGCCGGCCTCGATCCGCAGGCGACCCGAAAGCTTGCACACACGCTCAATCAATTGCGCGATCAGAGCACTGCCGTCGTCGTCGCCACGCACGACATCGACTTCGCGTGGAATTTCGCCGATAGGGCAGCAGTGCTTGCCGACGGCAAACTGCGAGTTGGCTCCAAAGAGGAAATTTTGGCCGATCGACGGTTGGTCGAACATGCTCGATTGGCTTTGCCCTGGGCGCCCGTGGTCTCCAAGGCGATTGGGCGAGATGTGTGCCATCCAGAGGATGTTTAGGCGAGCGGTTTGGTTGGTGAATAGCTCATCGATATGTGCAGCTAAACCACGATAAAAATGAGAAAAGCGCCCGCGGGCAGGGCGTAATGCCTATGAAAATAGGCCTAGAAATATAGGCGAAGCTGTCGCATTTCTTCGCTTCCATTTCACGTCACACCTGTCCGCGGGCGATCTCCGTGGCCGTGGCACTTTGCAGTGCCCTCGGCGCATCAGGCAGGTATTCGGACTTTCTGGCGTGACCGACAATAAGGGGATGACGACTGCCGCAAGCTTCAATGCTTACGTGCAGATCCTTATTATCAATTTTCCTACTTTTCGCCGCTTCCCAAGGTTGAAATAACCTCAGTGCCGTTGGCGAATTTTGTTCCAGATTACCGCTGCGGGACAGTTCCGGAATTGCACCGGATTCCCTCTTGCGTTTGCTGTGCACCACCTTCGGACAACCACGTGGAGGACGTAGCATTGAAAGTGGAACTCAACAAAACCTGTTGCATGTATGACAATAGCGCACGATGCAAAATAAGCGAAGGTCTTTTTCGAAAATGTCCGCATTGGGGGTAAAACGCCGTTCATTACCCTCTGTTATCAACATTCACGCAGTTTGTTAGCGGAAAAATAGCTACCCCCTGCCTTGTATTTATTCGGCCGAGGCGGGGCTAATGACAGGATTTATCCTGGTATTTTCTTTACGTACTTGTAGAGAAACCTAGTTGTTTCCTAAGATTGTGTGACGGATGCCTTAATGCAGGTGTACCCGTTCGGAGGGTACTATCTACTTTGTACGGTTTACAGCCCCCGAAAGGGTCAGTGGCCGCTGAGCGGTAGTTGGCCATTTCGTAGGAGTGTAAGTCGGCGCGAAGTCACAGGCTGATGGTGCCTCTGTGGGTGCCAGTGAAGCAATTTGCCCGTTACGCAGGAGGACGCGAGATGGATCCCCACCGCATTCTGGACGACAATGAGGTTATTAAGTCGTCCTTGGTCGCCCTAAAGAATGCGACTGGTATTCCGGTCACAATGTATGCGGAAGTCACCGATAACTCTAAGATGCAGATCAACAACTGGGTTGGCCTGCGTACTCCGGCCCTGCAGAATCTGACTGTGGAATCGGGTGCGGGTGTCGGTGGTCGCGTGTTGGCCACGCGCCGCCCGGTGGGTGTCAGTGACTACCTGCGCGCCAAGGTTATTACCCATGAGTATGACGACAAGATTCGTGACGAAGGCCTGCACTCGCTGGTCGCCGTGCCGGTGATCGTTTCGCGTCTTGTCCGTGGCGTGCTCTACGGTGGCGTGCACTCCTCGGTGCGCCTGGGGGACAAGGTTCTTGAAGAGGTCACAATGACCGCCCGTTGCCTGGAGCAGGACCTCGCTGTCGTCGATGCCTGCCGCAACATGGATCGTTCGGGCAACGGTAAGGGCGGCCGCATCATGAATGGCGCTGAGTGGGAGCAGGTTCGCTCCACGCACTCCAAGCTGCGCATGCTCGCTAACCGTGTGGATGATGAGAAGCTGCGCCAGGAGCTCGAGGTGCTCTGCGATCAGATGGTCACCCCGGTTCGCGTCAAGCAGACCACCAAGCTGTCGGCTCGTGAGCTCGATGTTCTCGCCTGTGTCGCCCTCGGTCACACCAACGTCGAGGCCGCAGAGGAAATGGGCATCGGTGCCGAGACGGTTAAGTCCTACCTCCGCTCCGTGATGCGCAAGCTGGGCGCCCACACTCGCTACGAGGCCGTCAACGCGGCCCGTCGCATCGGCGCACTGCCGTAAACCGCTTGACGACGGTTCCTTTGCGCCCAAACCCGCGGGTATTGGGGTAGTCAGTTCTGCTACTTGACCCGCTACTTACCCCCTGCTTGCCGCTGGGCTTCGCGCTCACCACCGGGGATCCACTTAACGTCGTTTCCGTCATTGGCCACTCTCGAAAGAATAAACAACAGGTCAGACAAGCGATTGAGATACTTCGCCGGTAGGACTGAGGTGGTTTCGGGAAATTCGCGGCAGGCAGCCCATGCTGCACGCTCGGCTCGGCGAGTAATCACCCGAGCTGTGTGTAGCAGTGCTGCGGCTGGTGTGCCTCCCGGGAGGATGAAGGAATCCAGTTTCGGCAGTTGTTCATTGAATTGGTCGCACCAGTGCTCGAGTCGCTCGATGTAATCCGGCTCGATACGCAACGGCGGGTACTTCGGGTTTTCTTCAATAGGTGTTGCCAGGTCGGCTCCGGCATCAAATAGGTCATTCTGCACGTAGCGAATGACAGCCGAGATTTCGTCGTCAAGCGTGCCGAAACTGAGCGCCTGGCCGAGTGCGGCGTTGGCCTCCTCGCACGTGGCGTAGGCGATAAGGCGAGAATCATCCTTGGGAACGCGGCTGAAATCGGATAATCCAGTGGTGCCGTCGTCGCCGGTGCGAGTGTAAATGCGAGTTAGATGAACGCTCATAGCTTCAAGCCTAAGCGCGATATTGCGAAATGTGGTTGGCTGGGGGAGTGGGAAATGAGCGATTTCTGGTTAAAGGCGGAGCGACGCTAAATGGTCAGGTTCAGATTTCCGGGGCGAAGAACTCGGTTCTGAAACTGATGGGTGCGGCGCTTCTCGCCGAGGGCACGACAGTACTGACGAACTGCCCTGAAATTGACGACGTGCCATTGATGCAAAAGGTCCTCGAAGGGCTCGGCTGCTCCGTGACGCGCGAGGGCGACCGGATTGAAATCACGGTGCCCGAAGAACTCTCGCATCACGCCGATTTCGATGCCGTGCGCCAGTTCCGCGCTTCGGTCTGTGTGCTCGGGCCGCTGACGGCGCGTACCCGTAACGCGATTGTCGCACTGCCCGGTGGTGACGCTATTGGTTCCCGCCCGCTGGACATGCATCAGGCTGGCCTGGAGAAATTGGGAGCACGCACCTATATTCACCACGGTTGCGTGGTGGCTGAGGCGGGGCGACTCAAGGGGGCGAACATCAAGCTGGACTTCCCGTCCGTCGGCGCGACCGAGAATATTCTGACCGCGGCCGTACTAGCGGAAGGTACGACTGTGCTGGATAACGCCGCCCGTGAGCCCGAAATTGTCGACCTGTGCGAGATGCTCGTGGAGATGGGCGCCAAGATTTCGGGTGCGGGATCTAACACCATCACGGTTGAGGGCGTAGAGAAGCTGCACCCGACTGAGCACAAGGTTGTCGGCGACCGAATTATCGCAGGGACCTGGGCTTATGCTGCAGCGATGACCGGCGGCGATATTACGGTCGTTGGCATTAACCCTAAGTACCTGCACCTTCCTCTGGAAAAACTGAAGAACGCAGGCGCTCAGGTCGAGACCTACCCGCAGGGCTTCCGCGTGCGTATGGACAGGCGTCCGCAGGGTGTGAACTATCAAACGCTGCCATACCCAGGCTTTCCGACGGACATGCAGCCCATGGCCATTGCTCTGTCCGCGGTGTCCGAAGGGACGTCAGTGCTTACCGAGAACGTTTTTGAGTCGCGCTTCCGGTTTGTCGACGAGATGATTCGCCTCGGCACGGACGCGACTATCGATGGCCACCACGTGATGATTCGCGGAAAGGAAACGCTGAGTTCCGCACCTGTGTGGTCTTCGGACATTCGCGCCGGAGCGGGACTAGTGCTTGCTGGGCTGTGTACTGAAGAAGGTGACGTCACTGAGGTGCACGATGTTTATCACATCGACCGTGGTTACCCGGGCTTCGTAGAGACACTCAATTCTCTTGGCGCTTCTGTTGAACGGGTTAGCTAGTGATTGTTGGCCTCTGGTCAATGGCTAACGGCTAAGCGCACGGTGCTAGTTAAACGCGCGGTGCGGAAAACCATCGCAAGTCTTCGGTTCTGGATGCTTCAGAACCGTAAGGAGTGATTCTCCTGTGGTGGCTTGTGGTGGTTTTCGCTATTTTACCTGGGGTTTTGTGTCTTTGGGTGGGGTGTGTGTAATGTATCTGGAGGTCAGCGCGGCCAGGCAGTTTATGTGTTTGG
>NZ_KV836088.1:0-32614 GCF_001838215.1 Corynebacterium sp. HMSC061H03 | reverse complement strand
TTGGTCGGCTTGGACGGCTTTTCCGGCTGAGCGGGCTTGCTCGGCTTGCTCGGCTTTTCGGACTCGGACGTAGACGGAGTTGTCGTCTCAGACGGCTCTTCCGGCTGTGTCGTCTCCGGCTGCTCGGGCGGCTCATCGTCGCTCGGCGTTGCCGGAACCGTGGACGTGGTCGGCTCAGTCGAGCTGGTCTCCGGTGCGGTCGTCTCCTCGGACGGAGTTTCGCTTTCCTCAGTCGGAGTGTCTTCCGGCTTCTCCGGAACCTCGCCGGTCACGGTCTGGCTAGCGTCGTTGATATCTGCGTGGTCGGCAATCTCATTGACCTGACCAGCGCTTTCCTTGCCAGTCGAGTCAACCTCATCAGAGGTCAGGTGCTCGAATACGACGGCCTCAGCAACCGGAGTCTTAACAGAGTCAGACACCTCAAGAGTGACAGTCACAGTACCGCTTGCCGACGTCGGCTTGAACGTCGCCTCGCCATGACCAATCACAGAGCCATCAGCCTTGTTAACCAGTTCACCGGAGAGGGTGTAGTTCTTACCAGGGACCAGACCCTCGAAATGCACGGTGTCGACAACCTTGGCATTAGCCTCAATGCGATTGCCCTGAAGCTCAGCTACCGTACGCAGCTCCGGCTCCAGCGGCGTATCAGCGGGCTCGCTCGGCTTAGACGGTTCGGTAGTCTCAGTCGGCTCGCTCGGCTCCGTGGTCTGCGACTCAGTGCTGTCAGTCGGCTCGGTCGGTTCCGTCGGAGCGGCCGGCTTCGTGGACTCGGAGGTGTTAGGAGTAGTCGTCGAAGAGCTCGGCTGCTCTTCGCTTTCCGACGTCGTCGGAGTCTCCGACTCACTGGTCTCAGAAGTAGCGGTCTCGCTGGACGACGGCTCCGTTGTCTCTTCGGTCGTCTCCTCGGTTGTCTCTTCGCTCGTCGGGGTCTCTTCGGAGGTCGACGGCTGCTCCGGCTTTTCGCCGTGAACGGTCTGAGCTGCGTCGTTGATGTCCTCGTGGGTAGCGATTTCTACCCGCTGACCATCGGTGTTGTCCTGGCCATCGGCGGTGACCTCTGTCGAGGTCAGCTTTTCAAATGCAACAGCAGCGGTAACCGGCTCATCTACATCATCGGAGACGGTAATCATGACAGCCTGCTCACCCGAAGAGGTCTCCGGAGTGAATTCCACGCTGCCGGTCCCCAAGATGCGATCAGCATTGGTCTTGTCCACCAGGGTGGCGTCCAGGCGGTAGTTCTTACCCGGAACCAGGTCGGTGAACTTCACGATGTCCTTAACCACAGCGCCCGCAACAATCTTGTTGCCGTTCAGGCGAGCCTGAGTGGAGATCGACGGCTTACGCGTGGTCGGCTTCTCCGGCTCGGACGGCTTGGTCGACTCGGACGGGGTCGTGGTCTCCGCAGGCGTGGTCGGAGTAGTCGGCTTTTCCGGCTCGGTTGGCTTCTCCGGCTCAGATGGCTTCGTCGGCTCTGCCGGAACTTCACCGGAAGACGGAGTGACATTGTCAATCACAATGATGTCTTGTTTCTTACCATTGTTGAAAATGTAGCCAGTGCGGTTCGTACCGTCGACAGTGCCCTGACCGACGTTAGCCGGACCAGTGAGGTAGTCGTAGACAGCCTTCGTCGATGGGTTGTGAATGCCCTGGGAGAAGTCAATGTCATCGGAGAAGTGCCACAGAGCGAACTGAGTTGCGTTATTGGCGTCCAGCACATTCAGACGTCCTTTAACTCCAGCTGCCTTCCCCAGTTCATCCAAACCAACAGCTGGAGAACCGTGGTGCGCAATCCAGTTGAGCTTCCGGTATCGGTCAAAGTCGTTCCGCAGCTTGTTATTGGTATCTGTACTGCGCGAGAACTGACTGAAGTTCTGCACACGACCGGTGTCATACAGATCACCGCCGACGCTGGCCTCAATGCAGTAACCCATTTTGTGGCTACCAAATGGAGTTGCAGCCTCGTCAAATGCCGCAATGAGTGGCCCAAAATCACGGACATTTCCATTGGCTTCAACACCCTTAACGGTTCCAGGAACACTCAGAATCTTCTGAATCGTCAGGGTTTCGCCAGTGTCTTCTGCATCCTGCGCATGCGCAATTATTGGAGATTTAGCGAAGAAAAGAGCGAGCACAGCCATGAAGCTAAAAAGCGCCAACCAGCGCTTCTCGTTTGTAAAACGACCGAACATGAGCCCTCCCCCTTCCTTCGATTTCAGTGCGTTATACACCTTTCGCTACCTTTCCAGCCTTCAATGAACAATCAATGACCACGCATAAGCGTCTCCAGCCCCCATCACAGGTAGCCCAGTTGACATCGCCTTCTAATTCTCATTTATAGCGTTGGCCGTCCCCGAATATAACAAATACATTTTATGTTTGTTAGGCCATTTAATTGGCACCCCTATTTCCTTTTATTTCAATGCCAATAATTGTTGTTTGCATATTTTTTCTGGGGTAGCCATATGGATACCAGACAAATACCAACATTCCACCTTCCTCTACGACGCCTAGCCATTCAGCCCAGATAAACCCCCATTACCTGCAGATATGAAGATTTTTCAATAAATCTCCACCCATTAATTCGGGTTGAAATGTCTCCCATGTCACGATTCTTATAATTGTGAGATAAGGCACAGCCGACACCCCACCCCCACCTAATGAAAATGCACCCCAATAATTTTCCGAACACAATAATGACACCTCTGAGCTATTTGCAAAAACACCCCCCCTAGGCGCATTTAATAAGCCACATAATTGTGCGTTAATTGCGGCTGCATAAATTTTTGCCTCTCCACCCCCAGCCC
The DNA here is from genome assembly GCF_001838215.1 of Corynebacterium sp. HMSC061H03. NCBI lineage: Bacteria > Bacillati > Actinomycetota > Actinomycetes > Mycobacteriales > Corynebacteriaceae > Corynebacterium > Corynebacterium sp. HMSC061H03. The sequence goes on along the minus strand of NZ_KV836088.1, from coordinate 29,810 downwards.
TCTCCATCCGCAGTTAATAGATAAAAGTGGGTCTGATTCAAGGCATTCCAGCAGATCACGTTATGCAAATCGCGCCTGAATAGAGGGCTGCAAATGTGAAACTGTGCGAGTTTATGACACTTTCAAGCCATTTTTCGGGCCATTTTTGTCATAAACGCAGTCAGTTACTCGGATCGACCCCACGTCGCCAGCTATAAACGCAAAAAGCGCCTCCCCACTCCACAAAGAGTGAGAAGGCGCTCGTGCGCTGTTACGCGCTAATCGCCGCGCAAGCTAACAGCTGCGCAGTGCAGTGCCTAAATCGGCTTAGACGGCCTTAGATAGCCTTTGCACCGGTGAGGTCCAGGTCGACTGGCAGGTTGTCACCCGCACCGTCCTCGGCCAGCAGGCCACCCTGGTTGTTGCCACCGGTCTGGGCACCCTGCTCCTGGCCGCCAGTCTGGAGGCCACCCTGGTTCTTACCGCCGGTCTGCATGCCCTGCTCCTGGCCGCCGGTCTGGAGACCGTTCTCGTTCTTACCGCCGGTCTGGAGACCCTGCTCCTGACCACCGTTCTGCAGACCCTGGTCGCCACCGACGTTCTGCAGGCTCTGATCCTGGCCACCGGTCTGGAAACCGGACTGACGCTCACCAATCTGGCCCTTGTCGTTAACCTGGTCGCCGCCGACCTTGTCGCCCTTGTCCAGCTTGTCGCCGCCAATCTGGTCGCCACCGTTCAGCTGGTCGCCACCAGCGTTCTGGAGGCCCTGGTTGCCGCCAACATTCTGCAGAGCGTTGTCCTGATCGCCGCCAACGTTCTGCAGACCCAGGTTGCCGCCCTCAGTCAGAGAGTGGAAGTTCGGGAACAGAGAGTCGACCTGAACCAGTGGGCCCTCCGGGAAGTTCACGTTGAACTCAGGTACCGGCAGCGGAGCCGGTGCTGGCAAGGAGGAAATCAGTTCGCAGATATTGCACAGGTTATCCATGATGATCCTTTAGAAAAATGAAGTGTAGATAAATGGTGTGGCGCGATGCCCAGAGCTGAAGGTAAAGGGCTTCTCGCCTTCTCCTTTGCGGCCACTGCCGTGCTCACACGAAAACCGTACCGGTGATGAAAAACGGTCACAATATAGAAATTCGACCCACTTCAGCCAGGAAATTGGAAACAGAATAACGGCAAAATTTAACCTGCACTTATGCCCAAACGTCGCATGTCACGGGTCACATTGCTAGCCGTTTGGTCACCCCAAACCAGGCTCGCCTTTTCCAGCAGAAACGCCTCGGCACCTAATGAACTGCTCCCCATTAGTTGGACTGAGAAATCAGTTACCGACTAGTGGGGAGTAGTTGTCATTGAGAGCACGAAGTTCGCTAAGTGCCGAGGCTTAACTTTTTGCGCTCTCAAGTACTGCGCTCAACTACTGGTCAGCGACCAACAACTCCGCAATCTGGATGGTATTCAGAGCAGCGCCCTTACGCAGATTGTCGCCAGAGACAACCAGCACCAGGCCACGCCCCTCCGGAACCGACTGATCGACACGGATACGACCCACCAGGGACTCATCCACGCCAGCGGCGGCAAGCGGATTCGGAACGTCGACGACCTTCACGCCCGGCGCGGACTCCAGCAGTTCGGTTGCCTTCTCTACAGACAGAGCATTCTCAAACTCAGCGTGAATCACCAGCGTGTGGCCAGTGAACACCGGAACGCGCACACAAGTACCAGCAACAGCCAGCTCAGGGATAGACAGAATCTTGCGGGACTCATTGCGGAGCTTCTGCTCCTCATCGGTCTCCAGCGAACCATCATCAACAAAGTTGCCGGCCACCGGCAGCGCGTTGAAAGCAATCGGTGCGACGTACGGACCAAAGTCCTCCGCAACCAGAGCCGAACCATCAGTGGTCAGCTGCTCCAGGTTGTCGATGTTCTCGCGCACCTGGCCAGCCAGAGTATTCACGCCAGCAAGGCCCGACCCCGAGACGGCCTGATAGGAGGACACACGCAGACGCTGCAATCCGGCCTCGTCGTGAAGCGGCTTGAGCACCGGCATCGCGGCCATCGTGGTGCAGTTCGGGTTGGCGACGATGCCCTTCGGGATGTCCTGCAAAGCATCCGGATTGACCTCAGAGACCACCAACGGGACCTCCGGATCCTTACGCCACGCCGACGAGTTATCAACAACAACAGCGCCAGCAGCCGCAAAACGCGGAGCCTGCTCCTTCGACAGCGTGCCGCCAGCGGAGAACACCGCGACATCAATGCCCTTCAGATCCTCGTCAGAAGTAGCCGCGACATCCTCGACAACAATCTTCTCGCCGCGGAACTCCAGCTCCTTGCCCGCGCTACGGGCAGAAGCGAAGAAACGAACCTTATCGGCCGGGAAATTACGCTCCGCTAACAGAGTGCGCATCACGCGGCCAACCTGGCCAGTGGCACCAACAACAGCAATCGTGGTCATTGAGAACTCCTTAGCGTCCCGTACCAGCGTAAACAACAGCCTCAGTGTCGCCACCGAGATTGAAAGCGTCGTGCAGGGCCTTCACAGACTTATCGACATCCTGGTCATTAACCAGTACCGAGATACGAATCTCAGAAGTGGAAATCAGGTCGATATTCACACCCTCATCAGCGAGCGCCTCACAGAACGTCGCAGTCACACCCGGGTGGGACTTCATGCCAGCACCGACTAAGGAGACCTTGCCCACGTGATCGTCGTAAAGCACGTCCTTCCAGTCGTTGTCAGCCTGCAGCTTCTTCAGCAACGCCATCGCCTTCGGAGCATCCTCGCGCGGGCACGTGAAAGTAATGTCAGTGCGGTTATCCGCGACGGTGGAGACGTTCTGCAGCACCATATCGATGTTGATCTCCGCATCCGCCACCGCACGGAACATCTTCGCCGCCTGGCCCGGATCATCCGGAATGCCCAGCACGGTCACCTTCGCCTCGGAGCGGTCATGCGCCACACCGGTCAACACTGCTTCTTCCATAGGGATATCCTCCATCGATCCATCAACAAGGGTGCCAAGTTCATTGCTATACGACGAACGCACACGCAACGGGACATTAAACGCGCGGGCGTATTCGACACTTCGCAGCTGCAAAATCTTCGCGCCAACCGCGGCCATCTCCAGCATCTCCTCGAAGGAAATGGTGTCCAAGCGCTGTGCATCCGGCACAATGCGCGGATCCGCCGTGTACACGCCATCCACGTCGGAGTAAATCTCGCAGACGTCTGCCTCCAGAGCTGCCGCGAGAGCGACCGCAGTGGTATCCGAACCACCACGGCCCAGCGTAGTGACGTCCTTGGTCTCGCGGTTCACACCCTGGAAACCGGCAACCAGGCAGATGTGGCCCTCGTCGAGAGCCTCACGGACACGGCCCGGAGTGACCTCGACAATGCGGGCGTTACCGTGGCGCTCCGTGGTAATTACGCCGGCCTGCGAACCGGTAAAAGAACGGGCCGAGGCGCCGAGGCTTGCGATTGCCATAGCGACCAGCGCATTGGAAATACGCTCACCGGCGGTCAGGAGCATGTCCATCTCGCGTCCCGGCGGGACCGGGTTGACCTGTTCAGCGAGGTCCAGAAGCTCATCGGTGGTGTCGCCCATTGCCGAGCAGACAACCACGACGTCATTGCCCTGCTTTTTGGTTTCCACAATTCGTTCTGCAACACGACGAATGCGTTCGGCGCTCTCCAGGGATGAACCACCGTACTTCTGCACAACCAGTGCCATGGTCGGCAACCTCCAAAAACTAGGCAACTATATGCACGTAACTATTATTGACTCAATTTACTTGAGTCGCATTCGTAATTACATAGTGGGTTACCAAAACGTAGCTTGCGGGGGTTGCATGGAGGGTTTGGATCGGGTTGCGTGGGGGCTTGCGGGGTGATTGGGCGTGGGTTGGGTGTCGGTCGGGTGCGAATCGGACGCTGCTGCGCGGCGAGGGTGTGACGGCTGGGGTGTTTGGGGTGTTTGGGGTGTCGGTTGGGTGTGGATCGGACGCTGCTGCGGGCTGCAAATGTGAAACTGACTAAGTTTATGACAAAAATATGCCCTGAAACTTGTCAAAACTGACATAAACCTAGTCAGTAACTCTCGGTACTGTGCCAGGAACTCCGGGTTCAGCCAGCTCCACTCCCGAACTCCGGGTTCAGTCAGCATCTCGGCCGAACCAGCTAATTCCCGAGGCGCTGCGGGCACCAAGCACTGCCCCGCTCAACCCCTGCGAAGTGGACATGACAAGTGTTGCATGCCTAGCATTCCCTACGTGAACAATGACCTTCTCGCTGCGATACTGGCACTGCTGTCCGCACTCAGCATCGCGTGGGGAACCGTCATCCGCCACAACCTCTCCGGAACGTTGGAAGAGGGCACCAGCACACTTCGCGGAGTGGCGAAGACCCTGAAGCTGCCGCGCTGGTGGCTGGGCTCGGGTCTGGCGATTGCCGGGTATGTATTTCAAGTCGCGGCGTTGGCATTTGGCACGTTGCTCCTGGTGCAGCCGTTGTTGGTCATGAAGCTGATGCTCACGCTCCCGCTGGCAGCGAAGGTCAACGGTCGGCGGATTTCGCGGTCAGAGATGATCTGGTCCGTGGCGCTTACTTTTGCGGTGGCGACGCTGGTGTTGCTCGGCAAGCCGACTGCCGGCTCCACCGATATCCCCACCTACCTGTGGGGATGGGCTCTCGCCGTCGGTGGCGTGGTCACCTGCGGGCTTTACGCCGCTGCAGTTCAGTGGCCCAACACCGGCACCGGCACCGGCGGCGGCTCAGACACCAAACAGCGCGGAGTGCTGCGCCAGAACCCGAAGGCCCTACTGCTCGGCACGGCAACCGGCTGGCTGTACGGCTTCGTCGCGTTGCTGTCTAAGTCGGTGGTCGATACTTATGTCAATGACGGGCTCGTCCAACTCCTGCTCTCCTGGGAACTCTGGCTGCTGGTGGCACTGGCGGTTATTGGCGTCGGCCTGCAGCAGGCGGCTTTTAACGCGGGACCGTTGCAGGCTTCGCTACCAGCTATGACCGTCGTGGAGCCGATCGTTGCCTTCAGCTTGGGATACATCGTTCTTGGTGAGCGCTTCCAAGCAGTTGGTGTGCAGTGGGTGGCGCTGTTTATCGCACTGGTGACCATGATTTCTGCCACTATTGCCCTGGCGGCTCGGCCGGCAGAGGCCACCTCCACAAGCGCCGCAAGCGCCCCAAGCACCGCAGACACCCCAAACACCGACACCACAAGCACCGCAAACACCACCACAGACTCCACCGATGCCGCCGCGCGGTAAGTAGAGTTCAACTCTCCCGGGCCGCATGACCTAAATTGGTATTTGCACTTATTAAGTCGTTAGCGATTTGTCGGCCTGGCTATCCCTGCCCGGGAACTGTCCCTGGTGAGAAAGACCCGTGGCCGCTATGCACAAGGTCACCAAAGGTAGGACTCGATGGGGCGTCATTCCCATTCCAAGCGGGCAACTTCCAAGCGGGCACCCAAACCGACATCTAAGCGGAAGTCCGAACGCGCAAACAGCACCAGCGCCGCAACCAAAACCGCCGCAACCAACACCAAAGCAAAGCCCCAAAAGGGCAAGAAGCTCAACTCGAACACCATCATCGCCCTGCTGTTGATCATTGGCGGTTTGGGCGTGCTGCTGTACCCGGTTGTCGCAACGCAGTGGAACAACTTCCTGCAGGCCCGCGCCGCAGATGAGTACTCCAAGCTGGAGAAATCCGCTCCTCCTGAGGTCTTGGACACCGCCTGGAACGAGGCCCATGAGTACAACGCCAGCCTCGGCGAGGTCAATCCGGGCGATGCCTGGACCACCTCTGATGACGAGTCTTCCCCGGAGTACCAGCGCTACCGCCACTACCTCGACGTGCTTGGCGAGACCGACGCGCTCGGCCGCATCGTCATCCCGTCCATCAACTCTGACCTGCCCATTTTCCATGGCACGTCGGAAAAGTCGCTCTCGCGCGGTGTCGGTCACCTCTACGGCACCGACTTCCCGGTCGGCGGCGTGGGCGAGGGCGAAGGTCGTCACGCGTCGCTGTCCGCGCATACGGGTCTGCAGAATGCGACGCTGTGGGACAACCTCGACAAGGTCAAGAAGGGCGACGCGTTCTACATCGCAGTCGCGGGTCACAAGTTGAAGTATGAGGTCCACGACGTAGCCGTCGTAAAGCCGGATGAAACCGATGCTTTACGACGCGTCCCCGGAGAAGACCTGATCACCCTGATTACGTGCACGCCTTACGGCATTAACACGCACCGCCTGCTGGTGACGGGGCATCAGGTGCCGATGGATCCTGACGAGGAGTCCGTGTTCGACGGCAGCGGTTCGCAGTGGCAGTGGTGGATGTGGGCCATCCTGGCAGCAGCGGCGGTGATCATTGCGCTGCTGATTTGGTGGCTGCGGAAGCTCTCGCGCGACGGCAAGGGCGAGCCGGCGGCCGAGCGCGAGAGCGACGAGACAGAGAATGACGAGGCGGAGGATTAGGCCCCCTTACGAAGTCGCCATCACCTTCGTCTCCTCGATTGCGTTCTTGATCTCGTTGATTCCCTTTTCAAAGATGCGCTGAAGGCCCAGCGCCAGAATCAGCGACGGGATGATGAACAGCGCCAACATGAACATCAGCTTCCAGTAGTCGGCCTCGTAGATACCGGCGATGGAGCTGCGGAACATGTCAATCGCGTAGGTACCCGGCAGCCACGGGCTAATGTTCTGGACCCACTGCGGCACCAGAGGCAGCGGATACGCGCCACCTGCAGCCGAGACCTGCATCACCAGCAACAGCACGCAGATGGCCTTGCCGGCATTGTCGAAGGTGAAGACGAACGAGAAGACGATCATCATGAACACCAGCGAGATGATCCAGCCGGCCAGCAGCATCAGGAATCGGTGTGCGGGATCGATGCCCACGTACACCTGGAGTCCCAACACCATCAGCGTGGCCTGAACTAGGCCAACGGTGGCGAAGGTGGCGAACCGGCCGAAGTATTTCTCGACGCGGGTGTAGTCCTCGGCCTGCGCAGCGTTGATTTGTGCGTCACTGGTCGGCTCGTCGATTTCATCGCTGGCTGCATCGCCCTGCGCATCATCGACTGCATCGCTGACCACATTCTCGGCCTCATCATCGCCGACCTTCTGACCGTCGCGGCTACGGACCGTGGTGCGGATCAGCACCGACGACAGCAACGCACCGATCCACAGCGCGAGGGTCGCATAGAACGGCGCCATACCCGCACCGAAGCTCTGGACTGGGAAGACGGGGTCTTCCTCGACCTGCACCGGCGCGGCCAACTGCGCTGCCAGGGCACTTGGGTCATCACCGACGGCCTCAGCAATTCGCGAGAGGTCCCCGGTGTCCTTCGCCTCTTCCAGCGCGTTGTGAATCTCGTCGAAGCGAGCGGCCAGATCATCAAAACGGTTGCTCAGGCCCATTGTGGCAGCGCTGGTCTTACGCAGCGTATCCACCGGCGAGCCGGAAATCGTACCGCGGATGCCGCGAATGTCCTCGCCAATGACCTCGATGTCGTTGCTCAGACGCGACACCGGCTCCGACAGTGCGTCGATCTGCGGGCGCAGGTTCTGCTCGTAGGAGTTCTTGGCATTTTCCACAGCCGCAATCGCAGCCGTGAAAGCGTCCTTCGCCTGGCTTATCGACGATCCCGTATCCCGGCCACCACGCAAATCCGCTGCCACGGCGGAGAAACTCTCCTGCAGCCCACGGGTGCGAGCAATCGAGGTGTTCAGATCGGAAATCGCGCGGTCATAGCCCGGCTTAGCGACACCCGGAACCACTGCCCCAACGGTGTCCTCCAGGCGGTCGCGCATCGCAGTCAGGCCATCGGCCTGCTGGCCGAATTTGGCCGCCATCGCGTCAAAGGTATCTGCGGTCGCGCCGCTGGTGGCCTGGGTGCCGTCGACAAGCTCGTTGACGCGGTCGCGCACGCCTTCGTAGCTCGACTGCGTTGCGTCGAGCGCCGTGCTAACCGAGTCGCGAACATTGCCGACCGCGGCTTCCAGATCGCCTGCGACGTTGCCGTCACCCGAACCATTGCGCAGAATGTCCATCCGCGCACCAGCGTTTTCCAAAATGGAATCCGCGGTCTCCACCAGCGGCACGGTGGTCTCCACCAGCGTGGACAGCGAACGAGCAGTCTGCGCACCGGAGCGCAGCCGCGCGGCGGTGTCATCAACGCGGTTTTGCACGCGCGTCAGTGCCTGCTTGGAGTCGGAGGTGTTTAGATACTCATCCAGCGAGGTGATCACGCCCAGCCCAACACTGGCGACGACCTGCGTGAAGTTCTTGTCAATCTCCTGAATAACGCCACTCGCGCCCTTACTCGTAATGATTGACGAAAGCGCGTTCTTCTTCTCATTCGTATAGAGCGTCAGCTTAGGCGCCTTGGTGCCCCGGACGTAGAAGGTCATCAGTTCAGTACTGAAGTTCTCCGGAAGCACGATTGCCGCGTAGTAGTCACCGGACTTAGTGCCGTCGATGGCGTCCTCAGAATCCGTAATCTGCCAGTCAATTTCGTGGTTACGGCTCAGCTTCGACAGCACCTCATTGCCCAAGTTGACGTCAATCGCACCGATATCCGTGCGATGACCACGGTCATTACTGGCGACCGCAATCTTCAGCTTTTCGGTGTTCTCAAACGGCTCCCAGCTGGCCAGCACATTAAAGCAGGTGAACAGCAGCGGAATCAGCACCAGACCGAAAACCATGATGCCGGTCATCGTGTTCTGGCGGATCACCCGAAAGTCATTCCGCACAATTTCAAGAACGTTTCTCATTAGGCTTCACCTTCTGGGGAAGTCTTCACGCTTGCCGACGACACCTTCGCCTGTGGCTCAAACGAATCACCAGCATTTTCCAGCGAGTACGCATGCGGATGGGAAGTTTGGTGCTCCATGTAGGCGCGCAGCTCCTCCTCCGACATCTCGCTGAGCTCCTGGGCGTGAATCACAGACTGCTTGACGTACTCGCGCACCGCGATGTAGGCGAGGCAGAGCAGCACAAACAGGCAAGCCAGACCGAAGAACAGGGCCTTCTGATCCGGGTAGTTACGGGCCAAAATACCCAGCACCACCAGGGCGGCCACGGCGATGCCAATGGCCATGCGCATGAACAGCGTGTAGCTGCCACGCAGATTCTCCATCCGCTCGTCGACTCGCGATTGGTACTCCTCGCGGTTACGCAGCGCAAAGACGAGGTCACTGAGCTTGTATCCGCTACCGACCAGGTGGACTTCTTCGTTGTTGACCAGTCCGCCCTCTTCAAGCTGGTGGTTAACCAAGACATTGACCGAGGACAGGCTGCGGCGCAGCCAGTAACCGACCACGTAGGCGACCACTGCCATGGCCATCAAGGTGAGCATGTTCTTCAGGTAGTAATTCGAGTAGAAACCACCAATGGTCTCGCGGAGAGCATCAATGCCGTAGGTCAACGGCAAGAACGGATTCAGCGCCTGGAAGAAGTCCGGGGTCATCTCAATTGGATAGAGACCGGCGGCGCCAGGAATCTGAATAAACGCGAGCACTACGGCAATACCACGTCCCACGTGGCCAAACGCCGCCACCAAACTGTAAATAATGGCGAGATAACACAACTCCACCACGACACAGGTGAGGACGAACGCAACCGCGCTGACATGCTGCACACCAATGACGATGTCACCGATAGAGACAATCAGCGCCTGGAAAGTAGCGATGATGCCCAGCAGCAATGTGCGGCCCATGTACGCCTGGCCCACCGTGATTTCCTTGAAACCTTCCGCGTCGACTTCCACGCGGAAAATCACAATCAGAATGAACGCACCAATCCACAACGACAGGTTGGTAAACAGCGCCGCCATACCCGAGCCGTAGTGATCCACCGGGAACACGGCCTCCGTCTTAACCTCAGCCGGATCGCTCAGGAACTGCGAGATACCCTCAGGATCAAGGTCATTGACCATGTTCATGGCTTCGCGCTCTTCGGTGGTGCCCAGGGTAAGGACATCGAGACGCGCAGTTTCCAGGCCATCGCGTACACCATCAAGGTCGGCCTTAAAGCTCTCGAGGACCTGATTCGCAGCGGAAAGCTGCCCACTCGTAGCGTCGAGAAGCGCGGACGTTTCCTTGACGGTGTCCTTTTGCGCGCCCAGCGCCGCCGCGTACGAACCCACGCGCGCGTTGAGCTGATTAAGCGCCTTGCTCAACTGCGGGAGTGCGTCCTGGGACGCCTGACGAATCTGATCCGAGGCGGCCTTGCCGTCCTTAGTGGCCTGCGCCAATGCCTCGCTGGTGGCGTTGAGGGAGTCAAGAGTTCCCTGCGCCGAGCCGGAGACGTTCTTCAGGCCCTCCACCAGCTCTTTATTGGTGGCGTTGCTCTCGTCGAGCGCATCGATGGTGCGCTGGATTGCCTGCTTATCCGGGCCATTGAGCGGGTTGGCCTCCAGCAGGGAATTCAGCCCACCAATGACCTGATCCGCCTGGTTGACGATGTCCTCCGCCGCAGCCGTCGCAGAATCCGAACGGGAAATTGCGCCCTGCAGATTGCCAGTCATCGCGCCAATCGCGGCGTTGGCGTTACCGGTGCCCTCCACCAGAGCGGTGCTGCCCTGCAAGTAGGCGTCGTTGAGATCCGCGGAGAAATTCAGGACCTCGTTGTTGAGCTCACCAGTAATCGCCTGCACCTGCGTCAACGCATCCTGGGCGTCATCGAGGGCCGTGTCCACGCTGCCGAGAGTCTTCTTGATCTGCGCAATCGTCGGCTGCAGATTGCCAATCTGCTCCTGGATAGCACCGACTTCATCGCGGCTATTGGCAACCGCATCGGCGACATCCTGGAAAGCGTCAGCGGAATTGAGACGAGCCGCATCGAACCGGCCCTGCAGCAGGCCGCCAGCTTCCTTAACCTCCTCGGTGACCGCCTTCGCAATCTCCTTATTAAAGGAAGCGGAAATCTGACCATCAATACCGGACGCGCCCTGCGCCGTGATGTGCGGCGAGATCGCGTTGATCTTCTGGTTAGCGCGGTATTTCAGCTTTGCTGGATGCCCCTGCCCTTGAATCAGGTCAACCATTTCCTGCGAGAAATTCGGCGGAATGGTGATTTCGGCATAGACCTTGCCGCGCTTTAGGTCTCGGTCTGCCTTCTCGGCATCGGGGAACTGCCAGCCCAGTTCATGATTTTGTTTTAGTTGTTTGACCACCTGGTTACCGATATTGAGGCTTCCGGTAACCGAGGAACTCGCGCCCTTGTCCTCATTCACAATTGCCACACCGATGTTCTCGGTGTGCTCGTACGGATCCCAGAAGCCCGGGATGTTGAACCAGGAGTACAAGGCAGGGGTGATCATCACGCCGATGATGATTACCCACACTCTTGGGCTATTGCGGAGACGGCGCAAGTCTCGCTTAAGAATAGACCAGCTAGTTTGCACCTTAAGGACGCTATCATCTTTACCCCGCTAAATACATTGGTACTAGTTTTAGAACTATCGATTGGCGGGGTGGGTGGCGTGGCCGAGATGAGTTGGGCGGGTGAAGCGGGTGGGTTGGGTGCGGGGTGGGTGGCGTGACCGAGATGAGTTGGGTGCGGGCCGCCGGCAACGCCTTTCACCCCGCGGAACCCCACAGCACAGAAACCCGAGCATATTTCCCCCACTAAAACCCCCGAATGATGAAATTCATATAACCATCGGGGTAAGGTACATCACATGCAACGCGGACTACTGCTTCTATGCCGCGGCGGGGCTTGGGTTTAAGGCCGGCTCCCCGTCGCGGGGTAAGTTGTGCCGGCCTACAAGAAAAGTCCGAATTAGAAAGGCCCACAACATGTCTCCTTCCGACGCTTTTATTTCCGCTCCTTCTGTAATCTCCACTCCTGCTGGCGAGATTCCGGAAGGACAGCCTGCTTGGAATAAGCAGCGCAACTCCCAGATGGCAACCAACCGCTACCTGCCTTACGACCAGGAAGTTCAGGACTTCCAGCTGAAGGACCGCACCTGGCCGGACAAGCGCATTACTAAGGCACCGGTTTGGTGTGCCGTCGACCTGCGCGACGGCAACCAGGCACTGATTGATCCGATGAGCCCGGAGCGCAAGCGCCGCATGTTCGAGCTGCTGGTCCAGATGGGATACAAGGAAATTGAGGTCGGATTCCCGTCCGCTTCCCAGACCGACTACAACTTCGTGCGCGAGATCATTGAGAAGAACATGATCCCGGACGATGTCACCATCCAGGTTCTGGTTCAGGCTCGCGAGCACCTGATTCGCCGCACCTTCGAGGCATGTGCCGGCGCAAAGAACGTCATCGTTCACTTCTACAACTCCACCTCGATTCTGCAGCGCGATGTTGTGTTCCGTAAGGACAAGGACGCAATCAAGAAGATTGCCACCGACGCCGCGGAGCTGATTAAGACCATCGCGAAGGACTACCCGGACACCAACTGGCGTTGGGAGTACTCGCCGGAGTCCTACACCGGCACCGAGGTTGAGTACGCCAAGGAAGTTGTCGACGCCGTGGTGGATGTCATCGACCCGACTCCGGACAACCCAATCATCATCAACCTGCCGTCGACCGTGGAGATGATCACTCCGAACGTCTACGCAGACTCCATCGAGTGGATGCACCGCAACCTCAACCGCCGCGACTCCATCATTCTGTCGCTGCACCCGCACAACGACCGCGGCACCGGCATCGCCACCGCCGAGCTGGGCTACATGGCCGGCGCGGACCGCATCGAAGGCTGCCTCTTCGGCAACGGTGAGCGCACCGGTAACGTCTGCCTTGTCACCCTGGGCCTGAACATGCTGACCCAGGGCGTCGACCCGCAAATCGACTTTTCCGACATCGATATGATCCGCCGCACCGTCGAGTACTGCAACCAGCTGCGCGTTCCGGAGCGCCACCCGTACGGCGGCGACCTGGTCTTCACCGCTTTCTCCGGTTCCCACCAGGACGCCGTGAACAAGGGCCTCGACGCAATGGCAGACAAGGTCCGCCCGGGCGCTGCCGTCAAGGAGCTTTCCGACGAGGACCTGCGCGCGGTGACCTGGGAAGTTCCTTACCTGCCCATCGACCCGAAGGACGTCGGTCGTTCTTACGAGGCCGTTATTCGTGTGAACTCCCAGTCCGGCAAGGGCGGCGTGGCCTACATCATGAAGACGGACCACGGCATGAACCTGCCGCGCTCCATGCAGGTCGAGTTCTCCTCCGTCGTGCAGGCAGTCACCGACGCCGAGGGCGGCGAGGTTAACTCCAAGGCGATTTGGGACATCTTCGCAGGTGAGTACCTGGACCGCGAGGCTCCACTCGAGCAGATTGCCCTGACTGTCGATGCCCCTCAGAACGAGTCGGACGCCACCAAGATCAAGGCTCACATCGTCTACGAGGGCAAGGAGCAGACCGTTGAGGGTGTCGGCAACGGCCCGCTGGCCGCTTACGCCAACGCCCTGGAGAAGCTCGGCATCAACGTCGAGGTTCAGGAATACGTCCAGCACGCTCGCACCGCAGGTGACGACGCCGAGGCTGCGGCCTACGTCCTCGCAGATGTCAACGGCACCAAGGTCTGGGGCTCCGGCATCGCTGGTTCCATCACCTACGCGTCGCTGAAGGCAGTCACCAGCGCGGTCAACCGCGCACTGGCTTAAACTCCACATAGTTACTGACTAGGTTTATGACACTTTCGTGGCAAAATTTGTGCTCAAAGTGTCATAAACCTAGTCAGTTTCTTTTTGGGGCAAACTATCCAGCGGTCCCTCGGCCCCGCTACCCAATCAACGGGCCGGCATTGCGCACATCCGCACGGAAAGTCACCCCACCTGCGGCTACCACGCGTTCGCGCTCGATGAGGATTGAACGGAGCGTCGATAAGCGAACTGCGTGCAATTCCACCTCTTTCCACACCACCCTCGCGACATCCAGCCCCGTTGCGCGCAGCGATCGCTCGCGGTAAGTCTCCCGCGTGAGCAGCTCGGACTGAGCCGCGGGCGTCGGCGCGACCTCGCTAGCCGAATACTTGATATGGCCGTCGAACTCCACGACAAGCAGCAGGTCAGGGATATAAAAATCCACGCGGGCGAGAAAGTGCGGCGGATCGTGGCTGGTGCCGCGCGACCAAATTTCGGCTTGCTCGTGGAACTTCAGTCCGAGCTCGAGAAGAGCGGCTTTAGTCAGCGCCTCACCGGGCGTTTCGCAACGACCGTGACAGACCGCGAGCGCACGGTGAAACAGCTCTTGGCCCCGCACGCTGGGATAATGCACCGGGAGCTCCTCAAGCTGATCGCGCGTGGCGCCATGCCGCAGCGCACCTTCGACAGCCAACACCGCCGCCCGCCACGACACGGACTCCGGCCCCTTCTGCCTGAACCGGACGCGACACTCATCGAAGGCCGCACGCGCGAGCACCGCGACCCGCCGGTCCGCGAGCCCCTGCGTGTGACCCAGATGGATCTCCGAGCGCAAGCGCATGCAATAGTCGATGCCGTGAAACTCCTGACTCCCGCCCACGACCACAATCTTCGCATCGCGCACCAGCACCCACGAACCGTGCAAGGCCAGCGCTGCAGCTCCCGAAATAACGCCTGACGACGTCTCGGAGACCACCGCCAAAGCAGTAATAGCCAGGCGTTTCTCGCGGTGGAGCCCCTCCCAGGCGTGCGCGACTACATAGTGACCTCGGCAAAGCCGCTCCAGATAACCGGCCCGCGCTTGCCTTGCGACCTCGCGGTATCCATTCCCCGGCTGGTCATCCGGCCTAATGATTCCAAACTGGTCCGCCACCAGTTGCTTGCGTTTCTTGTTGACCATTTCTCCCCCGCCCCGTGGTTGTTGTCCTGTGGCTGTTGCCCCGTGGTAGTTATTTCGTCCTTATTTTTGTGGCGCTGTTCTGTGGCTCTATTTCGTGGCCTTGGCTTGTGGCACTGTTTTGTGGCCCCTATTTAATAAGGCGCGGAAATTGCCCTCGCGGTTCCATTCCTTTTCGGCTGAGCACCCAGTCGGGGGAAAGCTTTTGGGGCTTGCGTGGTTTTTGTAGTTTGCGTGGTTTACGGGACCCGTGTGACCGTGCCCCACGGTCCTTCTGAGCTTGAGGCCGAGCTAGTGCCCAAGTTACTGACTAGGTTTATGACACTTTCGTGGCAAATTTTGTGCTCAAAGTGTCATAAACCTAGTCACTTTCTCCGCGGGTGAGCGCACCCGCTAGTCTTGAGGCATGACTGAATCGGCGCGCGAGGAGCGCAAAGCGACTGGGACCTCTTCTCAGACGAAGAGGCGGCGGCGGAATCGTCGCCGTTCTCAACGCGCGTCGTCAGCGGGCGCGAAAACACCACCAACAGCACCGGCTTCCACCACAACGGACGCAGCCACCACCGACGCGGCCACGACCAGCGCGGCTACTACCGGCGCAACCGCAACCGGCGCGAGTACCGCTGGCACACCCACAACGGCCACAACCACACCCGCCACGGCCGAGACCGCCGCAACAAAGGCCGCTGACGAGCACAAACAGTTCTCGTCGGCGGAGGACGCTCCTTACGCAATCGTGTCCATCCAGGCCACGGGCATCCATCCCAAGACGTCTCGGCTGGTCAGCCTGGGAGTGTCCACCGCCGACAGTAGCGGCAACATCGTGGACACCTGGCATGTCGTCATCAATCCCACCGAGGATCCCGGCCCGACACACCTCCACGGCCTCGAGCCCGCGGACTTCGAGGGGGCACCGAAATTCGGGGTGATCCAGGCCAAGCTCGCGCACGCGCTCGATGGGCGCACGTTGGTTGCTCATAATGCGCCGCTGGTCTGGGGTTTTATAGTTGCCGAGGCCAAGAGGGCCCGTCGTCAAGCGAATCGTGAGCGATCCGCGCGGAATAAGCGGGGGCGTCGTCGTACGCGCACTCGCGTCGCGAGAATTCCGGCGCCCGCACGGATTGCCGATACGTTGGAAACGGCGCGCCGCCAGGGCAAACGGCTTGACGACGCACGCCTGCGCGCCGTCGCGCGCGCCTATGGCCTCGATGTGCCTTCGCCCGAGGCATCGATTGCTGGCATCTCGGTGCCGGAGCGAGTGCGGACGTTGGATGACGTCACCACCACGCTTGCGCTGTTCCGCGCACAGGGCGGGCTCGATGCGGGCGCAACCGTGAACATGTACACGCCCGACCAGCTGCGCGAAGACATTGTGGGCCTGCAGCGCTCGGCAGTGCGTGTCGACGCGATGGAGGCGCCGCGCCCCGTGGAGAACCCCGGCCGCTATACGCCGGGGCGGAAGCTCGCGGAGGGCATGGAGTTCGTCGTGGCGCCAGAGGTGTCGCTGGACCCGGATGAGCTGATTGAGGCGGGAGTGCGGGCTGGGCTGGCCTACTCGGAGAAGGTCACGCGAGAGTCATCGGTGCTGGTGTGTAACCGACCTGCGGATGTGACACCGGATCAACTGACGGGCAAGGCCATGCATGCCCACCGGAAGGACATTCCGATCGTTTCCGATGAGGCATTCTTGCGACTGGTCGGAGAGATGTCGCCGGCCGCTGTGAAGGACGAGGCTAACGGCTGACTCGGTGGCTGCTCATTGGGTAATTGCAGTGGCACTGGGGCAACGGGCCTGCCGGATAGTCATCTTGTGGAGTCTAGTTTGCAGGCGTTAAGCCCCAGGACCGCGCTGATTCTGTGACGGTTGGAAGCGACGACCTTATAGATAAAGCTCCACAGTTTTGTCAGTGGCGGGAAGAGCAGGAATGTGCCCGCACATCGGAATAGTGCCTTGGTGCCGCCCTCACGCAAGGCGATACCTATCGCCTCGTGGCCGTACCGAAATTCTCGGCCGCTCTTAGCACCAGGTTCACCGACTGCTGCTTCGGCTGGGATTGTGGCGACCGCCGGGGTTGGAAGCATGGCGACCGCCTCAGCTGAGATGTGTTGACGAACTTCCTCTGGCAAGGACTGGTCTTCGGGACTAGCACCAATCATGCGGACACCACTGAGTTTGGCCAGAAGGGTCACGCTTGCCTCGCAGAACCCACAATCGCGGTCGTAGTAGAAAGTGATGTCAGGGTTCATCATTTTTCGGCGGCCTTTTTATACAGACTCTTGCCATTAAGTTTGGTGTGCTCAAAATTGACTAGGACATCAAATTTCTGGAGGTCTTCCCAAATTTCCTTGGCTTGCCCGCGCGACCCAATAGAGCCCGACTTCACGCATTGCAATAGCACGTGCTCGGTATTGAAAATGTATCCAGCTTCTTGCTTCCGCGCTAGCTCACAGGCATCACCATCATCCATGATGAGCGCAGTGGCTACGCCCTTACCCTGATCTTTCGCATAAAGACAATGGGCGATAGCGATGTACTCTCCCAGGTGTTTAGCTTTGCCCCCTTGAAAGGTATAGCCAGGACCAGAATAGAGGCGAACATAGGGATAAAGTTTTTTGTGGTCATCGTCGAGAACTTCGACATTCGGGTGCCCCAGAAACCAATCCCAGTGTCTCTTTCCGCAGTTGAAGCGCCGTTTATCCAATTTGCGTTCGACTTCATTTTTGACTGCTCCTGGAATGCTGATGGTCTTCTTGCCTGCGAAGTCGAGCAAATACTGGTGATTCTTCGAACATACGAAATTAAGAAGTACGCTTGTATCAGCTATTAGGAGGTAACCAGCCATCGTTTATTGGGCGCTTTCTGAACTATCGGGACCATCGCCGAAGAAAGCGTCTAGTTCCGCGAAGGGATCTGCTTCCGTGTCAGCCGCATCCTGATTCTGCACATTCGCATCATGCCTCAATGGCGGTAACTGTGACTGCGATGCACTTATCAGCTCCTTCACCTCATCGACACTGCTCATTTCAGCAAAAGCAATGCTGGGAAGGTCGACTATCCCCTGTTCGTAAGCGCGATATACGTCTTTCACCAACCGCGCTGATGGTTGCACTAGTTCGGAGACCTTTACCGCGCGGTCATAGTCAGCTTTCCAGCCATACCGGGCAGCCAGCGTGGGAGCTGATACACCTTTCAGTTCTTCCGATTGCCCTTCGCTAATGAGGTCTGCGCGCCTCATCTGAATAAGTGCGACTCGCGGCGAAATTTGATACTTGCGAACGACATGGGACAACGCAGCAAGGACGTCACCTCCACCGATAAGCTCGCCGAGGTTCTGGTCTGTTTTCAACCCATCAGTTGGGCAGAGCACATTACGAGCGAAGGCATCAGCACGAACTTCCTGATAATCACGCTTGCCACAGGCGTATATTCCAGGCTCAGAGTGCTCATCATCTGCAACGATTTTCGAGGACTCGAAATCATTGGAAACAAAATGCCCAATTTCATGCGCAACGGTAAACCGCTGACGGTAAGGAACGGATGACTTCGCAATTCCAATGACTGTCGCTCCCGTCACGGGGTCACGCAAAGCAAGTGCATCAACATTGGCTGGTAAATCCAGAATCATAAAATCTGCATTAACCAACTGCATAAAGCCAGCGATGTCGGCGATTGGATCATTTCCTAGGGTGTGCTTCTTGCGGAACTCTATAGCAAGGTCGAGCCCCTCCTTGCTCGCACTGCACATGGGGAACCCTCCTTAATTTTGAGTTAGCAGCACTCGAAGCTGCAGGTAAGGCAAAAGCATCTCCCGCGCTCCCTTAACACTCGCGCCATCCTGTGAAGTGCGGGCCACGGCCTGCACACGCTGGCTGACCGGGTTTTCCTCCACAAGTTCATCCAACGGCACGCCAAGAGCCCACGCAAGCGCCATAACCTGCTCAAGTGAGTAAGTCGCCTTGCCATTTTCCAGGCGACTGACTGCAGATTGCGACACCACACCATCGGTGGCGTCAGCCAAATCACGTGTGGTCATGCCACGATTTGTGCGCAACTGATGCAAGCGCGCGCCGAAGAAGTTGCTTTCTGTATTAGCCATACCTCTTCCCCCTTATCTGCTAGTGGACAGTATAGGGCAACACATGAATCAAAACAATAATTCTTTGATTCAGTGCTTGAATTCGATTCCTCAAATACGCTTTCTCACCTCGGTAATCTCCTTCCTCTCTTCCGCCGCATGACCGCCTAATCCCCGAAGATCAACATGATCGCAATCACCTCAAAGTTCAGATTTCAAGGCTCCGCAGGGAGACCTCCCACAAATCCCATCAGGCCTCACAGGCCTGCTTCTTAGGCCTAGCCCTTTCGTGCGCGTAATATTTACACACATGACAAATGGCACCTCTCCGCAATCGCATTCCGCTGATAGCGCGGATGCCAGCCCGCACGGTACTGCTTCGAGTGGCTCCCGCGACTCGAATAGTTCTCGTGGCCTGCGCGGCACCGGCGCCCGCCTGCGCGCCGGCCTCGCCACATCCGCCGCTCACGCCGCCACCTGGGCCTCCCGGAAGTCCGGTCGCGGCGCGGGTGGCATGATTGGTGGCCTAATTGCGCAGAAGATTGACCCGCGCATTCTGGCTTCCCTCGGCAAGGGACGCCCGGCCGCGATCATCACTGGCACCAACGGCAAGTCCACCACCACCCGTATGTTCGCGGCCGCCATGCGCGCCGCTGGCCACAACGTGGCCACCAACGAGGGCGGCGACAACATGGACGCGGGTATTATCTCCGCGCTGCTCGCCACTCCCGATGCGGACAGCCTGGTCCTGGAGGTCGATGAGCTACACGTCCCGCACATCGCAGAGGATCTGAAACCGCAGGTCCTGGTGCTGCTGAACCTTTCCCGCGACCAGCTCGACCGCGTCGGCGAGATCAACAAGATTGAGGCCACACTCCGCGCTGCGGTGGACGCTAACCCGCAGGCGACGGTCATCGCCAACTGCGACGACCCACTCATCGCGTCGGCTGCGTGGGACGCCAAGAAGGTTATTTGGGTCTCCGCGGGCGGTGGCTGGACCAACGATGCCACCTCTTCCCCGCGCACCGGCGGCCCCATCATCCAGGACGGCCACAACTGGTACGCCGTGAAGCCACTCCCGGACGGCTCGGAGTTCAAGCGGCCAGAGCCGGACTACCGCATCACTGCGGAGGGCGTCATCACGCCTGCGGGTGACATCCTGCCGATGAACCTCACGCTGCCGGGCAATGCCAACCGCGGCAACGCCACCCTGGCTATCGCGGGCGCTGTCGATATGGGCGCGGACCTGGGGAAGTCCCTCCGGGCCACCGAGACCGTCGACAACGTTGCGGGCCGCTACTCCACCATGGTTGTGCGGGATGACAAGGGCGCCGAGAAGCACGTGCGCATGCTGTTGGCCAAGAACCCGGCGGGCTGGCAGGAGGCGCTGTCCATGGTCGATCGCACTGCGGATGCAGTGGTCATCGCAGTCAACGGTCACGTTGCTGACGGCGAGGACCTGTCCTGGCTGTGGGATGTCCGCTTCGAGGACTTCGACGGCATGGATGTGCTGTCCGCGGGCGAACGCGGAACTGACCTCGCGGTGCGGTTGCTGTATGCGGGCATCGATGCGAGGTTGGTCGCAAATCCGCTGCAGGCGATCCGGTCGTGTGAGACGCGGGGGTCGTCGTCAAGCGTTACCCGAGTTGAGGTGCTGGCGAACTACACCGCCTTCCGCGATTTGAAGCGCGACATCGAACGAGCACAGGAGGAAAAGTAAATGAGCGAGCTGTCTATCGGCCTGATCCTCCCGGACGTGCTGGGCACCTACGGCGATGACGGAAATGCGCTGGTGCTGCGGCAACGCGCGCGGATGCGTGGGATTGACGCCGAGATTGTCCCGATCAAGCTGGGCGATGCCGTCCCCACTGACCTGGATATTTACACCGTCGGCGGCGGCGAGGACGTCGCGCAGACCATCGCGGTGGAGCATCTGATCAATGACGGCGGCATCAAAAAGGCAGCCGAGGCCGGGAAGCAGATCCTCGCGATTTGCGCGGGCTTCCAGATTTTCGGCAATTCCTTCCGCGCGGGCGGACGCGACGTCGCAGGTCTCGGCCTTGTCGATTGCACCACCGATTCGCTGGAATCGCGCGCAATCGGCGAAATCTGCACGCTCGTCGATCCCACGAACGGTTTGCTTGACGACGTCGACGCCAGCCCACTGACTGGCTTCGAAAACCACATGGGTCGCACGACCCTGGGTGCCGATGCGAAGCCGCTTGGTCGGGTTGTCCGTGGCGTGGGCAATACCGGCCCGGAAGTGGAGCAGGCGGACTCCGGGATTGCTCCAGGAGTGGACGTCTCTTCACTCACACCGACCGGTGGCGCCGAAGGCGCGGTGCAGGGCTCGATTATCTGTACCTACCTGCACGGACCTGTGTTGGCCCGCAATCCGCAGCTGGCTGATCTTTTGCTGGCCCGCGCTACCAACCAGGACCTGTCGAGCCTGGCTCCGCTAGACCTCGAGGTAGTGGATAAGCTGCGCGAAGAACGCATCCTGTCCAAGCCTCGTCCGAAGAGCGAGCGCTAGTTTTTGTGATTTCGCGCGCGGCCGGTTGGCTGGACGGCGGCTAGACCTTCAGCCGGCCCGTCAGCGCGCGGGACAGGGTCAGTTCATCGACGAACTCCAGGTCCCCGCCCAGTGGCATGCCGGAGGCCAACCGAGTGACCTCGAGATCCGGGAAGTCCCGCAGCAGCCGGGCCAAATAGGTCGCGGTTGCTTCGCCCTCGGTGTTGGGGTCAGTCGCGATGATGACCTCGTGGATTTCTGGGGGTTGGGTCTCGTCGACGTCGTCAAGCACGCCTGCGATACGTTGCAGAAGCGTGCGGATATTGAGCTCGTTCGGACCGATGCCGCCAAGCGGATCGAGCGCCCCGCCGAGCACGTGGTAGCGACCGTTGTACTCCCCCGTGCGCTCGATGGCCTGGATATCGCGCGCCTCTTCAACGACGCACACCAAACCTCGGTCGCGCCGTGTATCCGAGCAGTACTGGCACACATCGGTTTCCGAAATATTGCCGCAGACCCGGCAGAATTGCACACCCTCGCGCACCCGACCAAGCGCGGATTGGAGCCGGCCGATGTCCTCCGGCTCCGCCTTCATCAGGTAGAAAGCGATACGCTGAGCTGACTTCGGGCCGATGCCCGGCAGGCGCGAGAACTCATCAATGAGATCTTGGAGTGGTCCCTCGAACAATGATAATTACCTACAAATACTGGTCTGAAAAGCTAATTTAGAAACCGAGGCCACCGAGACCGTCGAAGCCCTGGGACAGCGGGCCCATCTTCTGCTCTGCCAGCGACTGCACCTTAGCGGTAGCGTCCTGGAAAGCAGCGAGAACCAGGTCCTGCAGCCCGTCGACGTCCTCCGGGTCAACGACCTTCGGATCAATGGCGATGTCCGTGACCTCGCCCGAGCCCTGCATAGTCACCTTGACCAGACCGCCGCCGGCCTCACCGACGATGGTGGAAGCGACGATCTCCTGCTGTGCTGCCTGCAGCTGCGCCTGCATCTGCTGTGCCTGCTGCAGAATTGCGTTCATATCTGGCTGAGTCATAACTAATGTTCCTAACTATTGTGCTCTTTACGTGCTGATTTGTAGTTACGCGCACGCTTCTAAGGCTCATCGCCCATGCTTTACGACGCGCATCGCCGCCCCATTCTAACGGCTCTAGCGGTCTTCTAGCGGTTTGGCTCCCAGCTCCTTTTCCAGCATCTCCATGACCACGTCCTTTAGCGAGCGGTGATCGAGAGACCCGACCTCGTTCGCGGCCTCGAAATACTCGGAGGTGTCCTCTTCGTAGTTGTTGTCCTGCGGGGTTTGGGGAACCGGGTTGTAGTTGGTGTTGGCGTTGGAGTTGTAGTTGGACGGGTTGCGCGAACCGTAGCTCTCTGCACCCTCTGCGCCCTCTGGTGGAGCGAACTCCTCCATCGGCTCTGGTGGCAGCGGGACGCCGCCGAAGCCCGAATCCTGATTGGCCTGGGCCTGAGCGTTCGCTTGGGCATTCGCCTGGGCGTTTGCTTGGGCCGCGCGCAGGAATGACTGCGGCTGCGGCTGGTTTGGCTGCTGCGGCTGTTGCTGGGCCGGGTTCGGGTTCGGTTGAGCTGGCTGGCTTGGCTGACGTGACTGATGTGGCTGAGCCGGCTGGTCGTGGCCTGCCTGCTGTCCCATCGCAGCACGCTTGGCGGCTTCGATTTTGGCACGGCGCTCAACAACGGATGCGTATGCCGACGACCGCTGCGGGCCTGGCTGCGGCTGCTGTTCCTGCTGTACCTGCTGCTCAGATGTCTCTGGTTGCGCTGGTGCTGCGGGTGTCGGTGCAGGGGCGGTGTCGTTCGGCGAGGACGAACCTCTTGACGACGAATCATCCTCCCCGGAACCACCACCAGTAGCTGTTGAGCGCGGTGCGCGCGGACGCGTACCGACGACACAGTGCACCTGGCCATTAAAGCCCGTCACCTGCTTCACGGCAGCGGACAGTGCCTGAGCGTAATCAGGCGTGTTGAGCCTGGTAGCGAGCGCTCCTGTGCTGTGTCCAATGACGAGCGTATCTTTTTCGACATCGAGCGGTACCGCCTGCTCGGCCAACACGCGAATGGGGAACGCATGCTGTCCGTCGACAGCCGCAAGGATGTCCTGCCAATGCTCGCGGATTTGCTCGATACCGGCGGGTGCAGGTTCGGGCTCCGGCTGTGGTGTTGGTTCCGGCTTCGGTTGCGGTACTGGCTCTGGTGCTTGCTGAACTTGCGGTGCCGGCTGCGATTCCGGTTCCTGAGTAGTCTGCGTTGGCTGCGTTGGCTGCTCGGGCTGGGCGGCCTGAGTTGGCCTTGCCGACTCGGCTGATTGCGCTGGCTGTGGCGCCTGAGTTGGCCGTTCAGAGTGGGTTGGCGAGGCAGAGACAACTGGCTCCTCCTCGACAATCGACATCGAGCCGCCTTCCCCCTCACGCTCGCGAGTCTGCTGCTCACGCTCTTGCGCAAGCTGCGCCCGAGTCTGCTGCTCGCTGATGCGGGCATGCTCCGCCATCTTCCGACGGAACTCACGAATCTTCTCTGCCTGTGCTTCTTCCTCGGACATCGGCTGCTCAGCCGATTCAGGATGCTGAGGTTGTTCAGCCTGCTGAGACTGTTCAACTGATTCGGCCGGCGTAGGCTGTGCAGGCTGTGCAGGCTGCTCAGCGGGCGCAGTAGGTGCTTCTGGTGCAGACTGCGGCTCAGTTACCGGCTCCTGCGACACCGGTGCCGCTGCCGCTGGTGCAGACTGCTGCTGAACAGGTTCAGGCTGGGACTGAGGCTGCGACGATGCCTGCGCTGGCGCTGCCTGCCCAGCACGACTGCCCTGGGCCTGCGCCCCCTTCTTACGCTGGGCATTCCGCTGGCGCCATGCCTCACGAGCCGACTGGCCAGACTGCATCGGCGAAGCATCGGTCTCAGCCGCACCCGACCCCGGCGCCGCGGCGGAAGACACCGGTGCCGCTGCGGGGGTTGCGGCCCCCGAGCCGTCGGCAAGCGCGGGCCTGCCGTGTTCCAACGCCTCTACGCGCTGCAGCAGCGACTCCACGGAATCTTCGGTGGCGGGCAGAAGCATGCGCGCGCACAGGACCTCGAGCAGCAGGCGCGGCGAAGTCACGCCGCGGAAGTGACGCAGGCCGTCAGAGAGCACCTGCGTGAAGCGCGTCAGGGTAGCCGGGGGAATTGTCCCGGCCTGCTCCAGGACACCGTCGATTTGGCTCTCCGGAATCTCCACCAAGCCCTGCTCCAGCGCGTTCGGCACTGCGGACAGCACCAGCAAATCACGCACCCGGCCAAGCAGATCCGAGGCAAACCGAGCCGGATCCTGACCCGACATAATCACACGCCCGACCACGCTAAACATGGCCGCGCGATCGCCTGCCGCCAGCGCCTCAATCGCATCCGTGATGATTACGCTGTCAGTGACACCGAGAATGGCCGCAGAAGTTTCATAATCCACACCATCGGTGCCGGAACCGGCAATGAGCTGATCCATAACCGACAGCGAGTCACGCGGCGAACCGCCACCGGCCTGGATGACCAGCGGATACACGTCCGGCTCTACCCGCACACCCTCGGCCGTGACCACACGCTCAAGCAGCCCGCGCATATCCGGCGGAGTCAACAACCGGAACGGGTAGTGATGCGTACGCGAACGGATAGTCGGCAGCACACGCTCCGGCTCCGTGGTCGCAAAAATGAAGATGAGGTGCTCCGGCGGCTCCTCCACAATCTTCAACAGCGCATTGAAACCCGAGGCGGTAATCATATGCGCCTCGTCAATAATGAAGATGCGGTAGCGCGACTCCGCCGGCTGGAAGATAGCCTTTTCCCGCAGCTCACGCATATCTTCCACACCGTTGTGGGAAGCCGCGTCCAGCTCAATAACGTCCAAATTGCCCGGACCACCAGGCGCCAACGCCCGACACGACGCACACTGGCCACACGGCGTCGCCGTCGGCCCCTCCGCACAGTTCAAACTGCGCGCCATAATGCGCGCCGACGAGGTCTTGCCACAGCCACGCGGCCCGGAGAACAAATACGCATGGTTAATGCGGTTGGGACGCCCCTGCGCATCACGAGATTCCAACGCCGCCGACAGCGGGTCAGTCACGTGCCGCTGCCCCACCACTTCGGCGAACGATGCCGGACGATACTTCCTATACAGAGCCACGTGCTCAGCCTACCTTCCACCCCGGACCGGCTAGTTCGAACCCTCCTGGGCAACAACCGACTCGCGGCACCAATCCCGCAGGTCAGCATCCACTTCGGCCAACTTCTGCATCAACGCCTGCGGACCCTGCTGCTCATAAAACACCAGCTCCGCATCCGTAATTGGCACCAGCTGCGTCATCGTGGTCATGCGCCCCTGCGGCGACTCCACATCGCCCTCATGCAGGCTGATTTTGCCCGGCATCTCGGACACATTCGGCACCCCGTCGCTCCACACATACGGCACCGTGCACAGCACGTGCGCCACGGTAAAGGCAGTGCTTGACGACGACTCCCCTACCTCGGCCACCTGATCGGCAGCCAGCCGCACCGCATTCGGGATGACACGGCCCGGAATTGGCGACAGGAACTCCGGCTCTTCCTCCACCAGCGCTCCCGCGGCCGCGACCATGGTGGCCACGGGAAAATCAGCATATGCGACGGAGAAAAGCTCCACGCGGATATCCGTCTTTGCTGCGCCGGTCAGGCCACAGTAGTTGCGGCCCAACTCCACGGTGGCGGCTGCCGTTTCCGGACGACGCTCGTTCGCTTGGCCGTCTGGCTCGTCGTAAAGCGAGAACTCAGCGACCCGCAGCGGAGCCGAATCGTGTTCCTGCCCGTGCCGACCACTGGCCGGCAGCTCCGTCACATACTCGCCGACCTGGGGTTCTCCGGGGAAAAGCCCGGAGATCCAAAACTTCGTCTCTTCGAAGTTCATATAGTCCTATCCCGACCTACCTGGCTTACTTGGCCTACGCAGTCGCCTTCTCAGCGGCGGCGAGCAGCACACAGGTAGCGACGCCATCCATAGCAACCTCGAGCTCCTCCATCGGAGGCAGCGACGGTGCCAGGCGGATATTGCGATCATTCGGATCCTGCTTCAGCGGGAAGGAAGAACCAGAACCGGTCAGCGCAATGCCGGCCTCCTTAGCCAGCTCCACCACGCGACGAGCAGTGCCATCAACCACGTCGAGGTTGATGAAGTAACCGCCGGTCGGCTTCGACCACTCTGCCACGCCGTACTCCGTCAGGCGCTCATCTAGAATCTGAAGAACCTTCTCAAACTTCGGAGCCAGCGAACCTGCGTGACGGCGCATCTGCTCGCGCACACCCTCCGCGTCGCCGAAGAACTTGGCGTGAGCCAACTGGTTGACCTTGTTCGGGCCAATGCCGCGGATACCAGCGTGCTTGAGGTAATCCTCCAAGTTGGCGTCCGAGGAAGCGTAGAAAGCAATGCCAGCGCCTGCGAAGGTGATCTTCGAAGTCGAGCCGAAAGCCCACACGCGGTTCGGATTACCGGCCTCTTCCGCCCACTTAATGACGTTGTGAATCTCCGGGAACTCATCCGTCAGCGTGTGAACCATGTAGGCGTTATCCCACATCAGACGGAAATCCGGAGCGGCGGTCTCCATTTCAACCAGACGGCGGCAGACCTCAGCGCTGTAGGTCACGCCCGTCGGGTTCGAGAACATCGGGACATTCCACATGCCCTTAATCTGCGGGTCGGAGGCAACCAGCTTCTCCACGACATCCATATCCGGACCGTCTTCGTTCAACGGCACCTGAATCATTTCAATGCCGAAGTGCTGCGTGATAGCAAAGTGCCGGTCATACCCCGGAACCGGGCACAGCCACTTCAGCACCGGCTCCTCGTTCCACGGGCGCTCCGAGTCCACGTTGCCGAACTGCATAGCCCACGAAATCAGGTCAAACTGGATGTTCAGGCTGGAAGCATCCTGCGCCAGGACGTTTTCCACCGGCAGATCCATCAGTTCCGCCCAGATAGCGCGGATATCAGTAATGCCCTTGGCGTTGCCGTAATTGCGGACATCCTCCCCAGAAGCCGAAATGTAATCCGGCGCCGGGAGACCCAGCAGGGCGTTTGCGAAATCAAGCTGCTCCGACGACGGCTTACCACGAGTCAAATTCAGTGCGAGGTTACGGGATTTCAGTTCCTCATATGCCTTCGCAAACTCATCCTTGTGTGCCGCCAACTGCTGAACATCGAAGGAATCCACGGCCATGGTGTACGCACCCTCCCAGGTATCGGACATAAGTTAAAACCTGACAAAACTGGCACGGAAAACTTTTTCCCCGCGCCGCATCCGGCTTTGCAACCAAGTGTAAGGCATACCCCGGATTGGGATTTCTACAACTTCCCCGACAGCGCATCCAGACGCTGCTTACTCGGCCCCTCCAAGCCGATAATTTCTACCTCTTTGCCCCGGTCAGCAAACTTGACCCGCACGGAATCTAACGCCGCCACCGTGGAAGCATCCCAAATCTCAGCCTCAGACATATCGATGACAATCCGCTGCGCAGGATCGGTGTAGTCGAACTGGTACACCAGGTCGTTACTGGAGGCGAAGAACAACTGACCCCGCACCTTGTACGTCCGGGAGTGGGCGCTGGGGTCGTCGTCAAGCACTTCAATCCTGACCAGGTGAGCGACACGGCGCGCGAACATCAGCGACGCCACGACCACACCCAAAATCACCCCGATGGCGAGGTTATCCGTCGCCAGCGTGGCGATGACCGTCACCAGCATCACCGCCGTCTCCGAACGCGGCATCAGGCGCAACGTCCGCGGGGAAATCGAGCGCCAATCGACCGTGTCCACCGACACCACGACCATCACCGCAACCAGCGCCGCCATCGGAATCACTCCAACTGCAGAACTGAGCAGAAGGACCAGAATGAGCAGAAAGACACCGGAAAAGAGCGTCGTCAAGCGAGTGCGTCCCGACGATTCCTTCACACCCACCATCGTCTGACCGATCATCGCGCAGCCAGCGATGCCGCCGAAGAAACCGCCCGCGATGTTCGCCACGCCCAGCCCCCACGTCTCGCGGGTCTTGTCCGAATGCGTGTCGGTGATGTCGTCCACGAGCTTCGCCGTCATCAGCGATTCCATGATGCCGACAATCGCCACGCCCACCGAATACGGCGCAATCAGCTGCAGAGTCTCCCAGGTCAGGGGCACATTCGGGATCAGCAGCTGCGGGAGGGATTCCGGGAGCTCGCCCATATCGCTCACGTTCGGCACGCGCCAATCCGCCAACACCGCAACAAGCGTGACGACGAGTACCGTTACCAGCGGAGCCGGAATCGCGGTGAACACGCGGGGCAGGAACACCATAATCGCAATACCCAGAGCGACCAGCGGATACACTAACCAGGGCACATCGATGAGATGCTCCAGCTGCGCGGTAAAAATGAGGATGCCCAGCGCGTTGACAAAGCCAATCATGACCGCGCGCGGAATGAAACGCTGCAGCTTAGCGATACCCAGCGCCGCAAAAGCAATCTGCAACACGCCCGCGAGCAGCACCGTTGGAATGAGGTAATCCATCCCGTACGTCCGCGACAACGGCGCGACGACGAGCGCAACCGAACCAGCGGCAGCAGTAATCATGGCCGGGCGGCCACCCGTAAAGGCAATCACAATGGCCATAATCACCGAGCTAAACAACCCCACCGCCGGGTCCACGCCCGCCAAGATGGAAAACGAAATGACCTCGGGGATCAGCGCGAACGACACCGCCGCGCCGGCCAGCAGCTCGGTGCGCAGGCGCTTCGGTGAAGAAACTGCGAACCGGAAGGAGTCCCACACGCCCATTGGGGCTGGGGTTTCTCGGGTTTCTGGTGGTTCTGGAGTTTCTAGCGGTTCACGTGTTGACTGTGGTGGCACTCGCGTGTCGTCTGCATCGCTCATGCACAGTATTCTTCCAGACCAGCGAACGCGACCACTTGTGGCCAAGGTATTCACCTATCGATGCGCTGCAGCGTGGCCATAAGTGAATAGCTCATCGATAGGTGAAATGGCCTGGCCAATATCGCGGGGATAAGTGCCGAAAAACATCGATAGATCACAGGAAACCGCCGACAAGTGCCCGAAACCTGGCCATAAGTGCCAGAAGAACGCCGGGGATAAAAAAAGGGGACCCCACGCACCCGTCAGAGCTCGCTGACCCTTGCTGCATTCCTGCCCTGGGGGAGTTCACGAGATGGACGCCACATGGGATCCGTGAAGACAGCCTACTACAGGCCCACGCAAAAAGTCACACTGCTAGCGCTCGCCGCACCGTTCAGCGAAGAACTGCCACACTAATCAGGGCGTTGCCACCACGGATTCGTCACCAGTTTCGTGACAGCATCCATGACAGTTCCCCGCCTCCCCGCAGCCCCCGGCATACAGGGTTAAGTAAAGAAAAGTGTGTCCGCATG
>NZ_KV836087.1:0-20312 GCF_001838215.1 Corynebacterium sp. HMSC061H03 | reverse complement strand
GCATGCGGACACACTTTTCTTTACTTAACCCCAAAAGTACGCGGATAATGGGGTAGGTAAAGAAAAGCGTGTCTGGGCGGTGCGTCGCCGGTGGGCACCTTTCGCCACTTACCCCAGTGCGAGTTACTGACTGCGTTTATGGCTGATGGCGTTGGGTGGATGCGAGTTACTGACTGCGTTTATGTCAAAAATGGCCTGAAAAATGGCTTGAAAGTGTCATAAACTCACACAGTTTCACATTTGCAGCCCGTAAGTTTTCGGGTTGTCAGTTTCTCTCCTTACCCCACTTTATGCTCGGAGATCTTTGTTCTTGTGGGCGTGACTCGATTCTCCACTGAGGAGGGGAGATTCAGCATTTTTGGAGGTCATCTCACGTAACCTGGGACGCATGAGGCTCGACAATATAACCCGCCCCTTGCTGGCGTCCTTTTTCGCCGCGGTCGCGTGGAGTGTTTTAGGTGGGCTAATCTTGCCGGAGCCCAATCTCGCCTACGACGAAGGAATTGCGTCGTGGATTGTGTCCATGCTGGTCTCAGTAATGCTGGTTGGAGCAATAGCCGTTTTCGCCGGTGATGGGTCGTTGGCTCGGGGGATGGCCAGCGCGCGGAGCATTGTCGCAGCAGCTACCGGCGCAGGAATTGCCGCGCTTGGCGATCTGGCATTCCTATTTCTCACCACGCCGCCCGATGGTCAGGACGGCCTGGTCGTCGCCTATGTCGTGTTCTTTTACATCCCGCTACTATTTCTCGGCGGATGGGCCGCTAGTGCCGCGATTAATCGGATGCGTAGGTGGTACCGGCAAGTGAAGAAAGAAAGAGAGACCTAGCTGGCGGCCGTGAGCTAGGCCTCTAACTTTGGAGTCGCCAGCGCCTGGTGCGTCAGGTTAAGGCCGACCATCGTAACCTGCCAGGCGCGGAGGGCGTTTTTTTTGGGGGGCAGAGGCGATTGTCGACACCTTCATCGGACGTGAATCGGAATCGACAAATCGCCTAGCCCCAAGGGGTCGGATTCTTAGAACAGGCCAGTCGGGTTCTCGTCGTAAGAGACGAGCATGCACTTGGTCTCCTGGTAGTGCTCGAGCATCATCAAGTGATTCTCGCGGCCGATACCGGACTGCTTGTAACCGCCGAAGGCTGCGTGAGCAGGGTAGCTGTGGTAGTTATTCACCCATACGCGGCCAGCCTGGATACCGCGGGCAGCGCGGTAGGCGTTGTTCTGGTTGCGGCTCCACACGCCGGCGCCAAGACCGTAGATAGTGTCGTTGGCAATGTCGAGAGCCTCGTCCAGAGTCTTGAAGGTTGTCACGGCCAGGACCGGGCCGAAGATCTCCTCACGGAAGAAACGCATCGAGTTGTTGCCTTTAAAGATGGTCGGCTCGACGTAGTAGCCTCCCTCCAGCCCTTCGAGCTTGGCGACGTTGCCGCCGGTGAGAACCTCCGCGCCCTCCGTCGGCCCGGACTCCAAGTATCCGGAGATTTTGTCCAGCTGCTCCTGGGACGCCTGGGCACCCATCTGTACCGACGTATCCAGCGGGTTGCCGGTCTTAATCTGCTTGACGCGCTCGACCGCGAGCTTCAGGAACTCATCAGCGATGTCTTCGTGGACCAGGGCTCGCGACGGGCAGGTGCAGACCTCGCCCTGGTTCAGCGCGAACATGGCCAGGCCCTCGATGCACTTCTCACGGAACGCGTCGTCGGCATCCATGACGTCGGGGAAGAAGATGGATGGGGACTTGCCGCCGAGCTCCAGCGTGATTGGAATAATCTTGTCGGACACTGCCTTGTTGATTACCTGGCCAACGGCAGTCGATCCGGTGAACGCAATCTTGGAGATTCGGTCGCTTGCGGTCAGCGCAGCACCGGCTTCGGTGCCGAGGCCATTGACGATGTTGAGGACGCCGTTCGGAAGTAGATCGGCGATGATCTCGGTGAGCATGAGAATCGACGCGGGGGTCTGCTCTGCAGGCTTGAGCACGATGCAGTTGCCGGCGGCGAGGGCCGGGGCGATCTTCCATGCGGCCATCAGGAGGGGGAAGTTCCACGGGATGATCTGGCCGACGACGCCGAGTGGCTCGTGGAAGTGGTAGGCGACCGTGTTGTCGTCGATCTGCGAGATGCGCCCCTCCTGCGTGCGGGTGGCGCCGGCGAAGTAGCGGAAGTGGTCGATTGCGAGCGGGATGTCAGCGGCGAGGGTCTCGCGGATGGCCTTGCCGTTCTCCCAGGTCTCGGCGACGGCAATCTTCTCAAGGTTTTCCTCTATACGGTCCGCGATGCGGTGGAGGATCAGCGCCCGCTCGGCCGCAGGAACCGAGGCCCAGGAGTCCTTCGCTTTGTGTGCGGCGTCGAGGGCGAGCTCAATGTCTTTCTCGTTAGACCGCGGAACCCGGCAGAAAACCTCGCCCGTAACCGGGGTGGAGTTGTCCATGTATTGCCCGTCTACTGGAGGTGTCCACTTACCGCCGATGAAATTCTCGTACTGCTCCTTGTACGTGAAGATCGCATCGGGGGTGCCGGGGTTGGCGTAAACAGTCATGTAGACACTTCCTTTCGATAGGGAAACAACAAACGTATGAGCCAACATTAAGTTGTGACTCGTGCCACAATCAACACTTATTTTTTCATCGCTTTTGCGAGAGATACGATTGCTGCCGACCCTAAATCTGCCCCGACGTTGCCGTGAGGAACTCCAAAATTGCCCGCACACGGCGGTTTTCCTCACCGGGCTCCAGATGCAGCTTCATAAAAATGTTGGACACGTGTTTCGCCACTGCCGCCCCGGAAAGCACGAGGTCATCGGCAATCTGCTTATTGGACTTGCCGCGTGCCATCAGCTCGAGCACTTCGCGCTCGCGCGCCGTTAAACTGGCTAACCCCGATTTACCGGACTGCATCAATGCCGTCGCCACATCAGGGTCAATCACCACGCCACCACCGGCGACGACTTCGAGCGAACCCAAGAAGTCCAGCACCTGGCCAACGCGGTCTTTGAGCAGATACCCGGTCCCGCCACTGGAGCTGCTGCCACTCGAGCCAACCCCAGTACCAACCCCAGCACTACCTCCAGCCCCGCCCGGCGAGAACAACTCACGCGCATACGCCGGCGCCACATACTGCGACAGCACCATCACATTCAACTGCGGATAACGCTCCCGCAACTCGACCGCCGCCCGCAGGCCGTCATCGCTCATCTTTGGAGGCATGCGCACATCGGTAATCACCAGGTCTGGCAGCTCGCCCGTGTCATCAAAACGGTCATCGATGTCCGCCACCAGGCCGTGGGCAGTGTCGACCATCGCAATCACTTCATGTCCACGCTTTTCGACGAGCCCCGCGACCCCCTCCCGCAGGAGTGCCGAGTCATCCGCAATGACAATTTTCATTTCTTCTCCGCACCTTTCATTTCCACGTCTTCCATCTCCATGCCTTCCATTTCTCCAATACCCGATTCCCAGCGGTTCAACATCAAAGGAATTCTGGCTATTACCTGCGTTGGCCCACCTTCGGGAGAGTGCATGGTCATCGCACCGTCGAAAGTGGCTAGACGCTCTTTCATGCCCCGCAATCCGCGCCCCAATTTTGCGCCGCCAGGGCCTTGGTCCGTAATTGAAATATTCAGTGTTTGATCCGAGGTGAGCAGCACAGAAACAGGAGCGTTCGGTGCATATTTCGCCGCATTAGTCAGCACTTCTGCACAGAAAAAATACGCCGCGGCGAGCACACTTTCTTCCAATTCCGGCAGGGGATAGGGAGTGTGCACAACAACGTGAGGGCCGTATCCTTCAGCAATCTCTTCAACAGCCGCTTGCAGACCGCGATCGCGCAACACCTGCGGGTGAATTCCGTGGACTGTCCGCCGCAAAGCGCGTAATCCATCCTCCAAATGGCCGCGAGTTTCCGCGAGGAGCTGCATTAATTCCTCATTGCCAGTATTGGATGCCTCCAATTCTGCAAGTCCCAATTTCATTGAAGCCGCAACAATGTATTGCTGAGCTCCGTCGTGGAGGTCATTTTCAATGCGGCGACGTTCAATCTCGAAGGCTTCGGCAATTGTTCGTCGTGAAGCGGTAAGTTCGGCGATGCGAGCGGCGGCGGATTCCTCGTAGCTGCGTTTATGCGCTTTTTCGCGGCGGTTCGCGCCGATATATTTGCGGAAATAATCCTTCAGCTCCATAGTTTCCTATGGTACGAAAGCTCTGTCTACGGAGGAATTAATTTCCGGCATAGTAGACCTAGCACTACCGCAAAAGGAAAGTGGGCACGGTGTTGAAATCGCCTCCGTGCGAGTGAAATGAGTGCCATGACAGACAACAACAGCCCAAGAAACGCACGACTTTGTATTCGTGACATCACTAAGTCCTACAATTCAGCTCCCGTTCTCACCGGCATTTCGCTGACCATTGAGCCCGGCGAAACCGTGGCAGTCATGGGACCGTCAGGTTCTGGTAAGTCCACGCTGCTGCACTGCATGTCCGGCGTGTTGCTGCCGGACGACGGCGACGTCATCTTCGGTGACACAAAGATTAATTCGCTTTCTGATGCCGACCGCTCCGCCCTCCGCCTGCACGACTTCGGCTTCGTTTTTCAAGATGGCCAGCTCCTTCCCGAGCTGACTGCCAGGGAAAACGTTGCTCTGCCCATGATTCTGCAGGGCAAGAAGCGCTCAAAGTCACTCGCGCTTGCCGACGATGTCCTCAGCCGCCTGGGCCTAGAAGACCTAACGCGCCGTCGCCCAGGACAGATGTCCGGCGGCCAAGCACAGCGTGTAGCAATTGCCCGCGCGATGGCCGGCGAGCCAGGTGTCATCTTTGCTGATGAGCCGACTGGCGCGTTGGACCAGTCCACAGGCCATGAGGTCATGCAGCAGCTCACCGCGTTGGTGGAGCAGACTGGTACGACATTGGTGATGGTCACGCACGATGTGAAGGTGGCCGACTGGTGTCGTCGACGTGTGGAGATCCGCGATGGCCTGATTCACGACGACCGCATGCTGGCAGGAGCGGAGGTTACAAAGTGAGCACCGTAACTGAAGCACCAAAACCCCAGAGAATTCGTACCGGCGCACTAGCGGACTTGAGCACGCGGCTGCAGCGCGCCGGGCGTGAATCGCATTCGGGAAACGGCTGGTTGTCCGCACTGTCCGTGGTAGCTATGACCGTGAGTACCTGGTTGGCGTTGGTCGTCGTCGGTGGCACGGCGATGTTTTACCGCCGTTGGCAGGCTGAGCCAAATCTGCCGCCGAACCCAACGCCCGAGGATTACATGAATCAAGGTCAGGGCGAGATGTACCTGCAGCTGGCACTTGTGGCCTGTGTTTTTGTGATTCCGGCAATGGTTTCGCTGGTAGCACAGTCGGCGGTGCTTGGCGCTGCAGGACGTGAGCAGCGGTTGGCAACTCTGCGCTTGATTGGTCTGTCTAACGGGGCAGTTACGCGCATGGTGATTATCGAAACCCTCGTATTGGCAGCCGTTGGGCTTGTGGTGGGCACGTTGTTGTCGGTGGCCACTGCGCCATTCTGGGCGATAATCAAGTTCGACAATGACTACCTGGATACCTGGGACATGTTGCTGCCCTGGTGGGGCTACCCGCTGGTCTGGGTTGCCGTGGTGCTACTCGCACTCTTTGCCGCTGTGGTCGGTTTGCGAAGGGTGATGATTTCACCACTCGGCGTTAGCCGCAAGGAAGTGCCCAAGTCGATGAAGGCATGGCGCATGATTGTGGCCGTTGTTATCGGTGCGATCGTCCTGTACGTGATTGCCAACTCCAATATCGCGGGTGGAACCGTCACTGCCACGCTTGGTGTCGCAGCGATGATGTACCTGATGGTCTGGGCAATTGGCCTGGTGGCGCCTTTCTTTATCCAGCTTGTTGCCCGCATCTCCAGCTTCTTCGGCACTTCAAGTGATTTTGTGGCGACGCGACGAGTAGCGACTAACGCTAAGGAATCGTGGCGTCGAGTAAGTTCCATGGCCTTCCTGTCTCTGCTGCTTGGCTACACAATGATGGTGCCTGGCGAAGACAAGATTGAAGAGGTTGCAGATGTCACGTTCGCGCACGATATTGCAACCGGTGTGACTATCACTTTCGTAATCGGTTTCATTCTGCTGCTGGTGTCAACGCTTCTGACTCAGGCCTCAGCCGTCTATGAAGAGGCATCGCTGACAAAGGCGCTGGACTTCATCGGGACGCCAATCAACTTCCACCGCACGGTCACTTTCAAGCAGACATTCTTTCCCATGCTTGCGACCAGCATCTTCGGCTTTGTCATGGGCGCGCTGTTGGGAGCCACCATGTTCGGCCCGATTGCGAACGAAATCACGTTTGGTCAACGCTCCCTTGTAGTTGCGCTGGCGTATCTCGTGGGAGTTGTATCAGTTGGCGCTGTGACCTTGGCGGTTGATCCGCTTCGCCACAAGTTGCTGGGTCGCCAAATCCGTCACAACGACTAGTCACCATTGCAACGACTAGTTGCCATTAAAAGGGCAGTGGAGTGGCCGGGCAGTGGTGCTCGGTGCTCGGCCAGTTCCTTAGGGTTCAACTTGAGGATTAGAGCCTGTAACCAACTGTGGTTCATCTGATAACCAAGCATTCATCTCACAACCACGTAATTTCTACCTCTGACTTTTAGCCTGAGGGCATGCGTACCTACGTGCTTGATACCTCGGTCCTGCTGTCCGATCCCCACGCCACCAAGAAGTTCGATGAGCACCAAGTTGTGCTTCCGCTGGTCGTGGTGAGTGAGTTGGAGGCCAAGCGCCACCACCCAGAGCTGGGGTGGTTCGCCCGAGAAGCGCTCCGTTTCCTCGAAGAGCTGCGTTACCGCTACGGCCACCTGGACCGGCCTGTGCCCGCCAATGATCTTGGCGGGTTTATGCATATTGAGCTCAACCACTCCGATCCCTCCATCCTTCCCGCAGGCTTCCGCACCGCCGAAAACGATCACCGCATTCTCGCTTGCGCCCTCAATCTTCAGCACGATGGCCATGATGTCGTGCTGGTCACCAAAGACATTCCGCTTCGCGTCAAGGCTGGTGCGGTCGGCTTGCCTGCCGACGATTACCGCGCCCAGGACGTCGTTCTGACTGGGTACTCGGGAATGGTGGAAGTGGACGTCGACCCGGAGGAAATTGATCGTCTCTTCGCCAATGGGTTCCTTGAGCTCGAGCAGATCCAGGATCAGCCGCTGCACTGCGGCGTGCAGCTCAGCGCTGGTAGTCAGTCTGCGCTGGCACGGGTGAGCGCCCCGGGCGTCGTCAAGCTTGTGCGGGGCGATACGGAGGCGTTTGGCCTGAAGGGGCGGTCGGCGGAGCAGCGTGTGGCGCTTGACCTGCTGTTGGATGACTCGGTAGGGATTGTGTCCCTCGGCGGCCGAGCCGGTACGGGTAAGTCGGCGCTTGCGCTGTGCGCGGGACTGGAGTCGGTGCTGGAGCGCGGACTGCATCGCCGGATTGTGGTGTTCCGTCCGCTCTACGCGGTAGGCGGTCAGAACCTTGGCTACCTGCCAGGTAGTGAGGACGAAAAGATGAACCCGTGGGCGCAGGCTGTTTACGACACCCTGGAGGGATTGGTTTCAGACAACGTGATGGATGAGATTGCCTCGCGCGACATGCTGGAGGTACTGCCACT
The DNA here is from genome assembly GCF_001838215.1 of Corynebacterium sp. HMSC061H03. Classification (NCBI taxonomy): domain Bacteria; kingdom Bacillati; phylum Actinomycetota; class Actinomycetes; order Mycobacteriales; family Corynebacteriaceae; genus Corynebacterium; species Corynebacterium sp. HMSC061H03. Next base: position 12,689 of record NZ_KV836087.1, on the reverse strand, counting down.
GACACACATTCGCGGTCGTAGCCTGCATGACAGCTTCGTGATTGTCGATGAGGCACAGTCGCTGGAGCGCAACGTACTGCTGACGGTGCTGTCGCGTCTTGGTAGCAATTCCCGGGTCATCCTTACGCACGACGTGGCGCAGCGTGACAACCTGCGCGTCGGCCGCCATGACGGTGTGCAGGCGGTGATTGAAAAACTCAAGGGGAACGAGCTTTTTGCACACATCACGCTGAAGCGCTCGGAGCGCTCGAAGATTGCGGAGCTCGTGACGGGGCTGCTCGATTAAGAGTAAGCTTGTGAGGCAGATACGTAGGAGCTGTTCCTGCGATTACTTTCACTCGGATCGTTCGGCACGTACCTGCCGATGAAAGGTTTGTATTCACATGGCTACTGTGACTTTTGCTGATGCCACTCGCATTTACCCTGGTGCGACGAAGCCTTCTGTGGACAAGTTCAACTTGGAAATTGCCGATGGCGAGTTCCTGGTTCTGGTGGGCCCCTCCGGTTGTGGTAAGTCCACAACACTGCGCATGCTTGCCGGTCTGGAAGAGGTCAATGAGGGCAAGATTTTCATTGGAGATCGTGATGTGACCAATGTCTCGCCCAAGGATCGCGATATTGCGATGGTCTTCCAGAACTACGCCCTGTACCCGCATATGACGGTGCGCGAGAACATGGGCTTCGCGCTCAAGATTGCTGGTGTGGACAAGGACGAGATTGACCGTCGTGTCGAAGAAGCTGCGAAGACCCTGGATCTAACTCAGTTCCTGGATCGTAAGCCTAAGGCTCTATCCGGTGGTCAGCGTCAGCGTGTGGCAATGGGGCGTGCGATTGTGCGCAAGCCGCAGGTGTTCCTGATGGACGAGCCGTTGTCGAACCTGGACGCGAAGCTGCGTGTTCAAACCCGTACTCAGATTGCGGCCATGCAGCGTCGGATGGGTGTGACCACCATGTATGTCACCCACGACCAGACTGAGGCGCTGACCATGGGCGACCGCATCGCGGTCATTAACTTCGGTGTTCTGCAGCAGGTCGGTACCCCGCGGGAACTCTACGAAACCCCGGCAAACGAATTCGTCGCGGGCTTTATTGGCTCGCCTGCGATGAACCTGGGCACGTTCAACGTCTCTAATGGTTACGCCACGTTGGGTGAGGCCAAGATTAAGCTGCCGGAAGCCACACTTGCTGCAATCACGCCGGAGGATCAGAACCAGATTATCGTGGGCTTCCGTCCGGAGGCATTCGACCTGGTCGAGGGTCCGGGCGATGACGTCATTCCGGTGCAGGTTAACTTGGTCGAGGAGTTGGGCTCCGATGCATTCATGTATGGCGACCTCGTCGGTGGCGGAGCACTGAGCTCCGGATCTTCCTCTAACCCGGACGAAGAGGAACACGGTCAGGTGGTTATTCGTACCGCCCCGCGCACCGCGCCGAAGTTGGGCTCGGTAGTTTACGGCAAGATTCGTCCGGGCATGCTGCACCTGTTCTCGAAGTCGACTGGTATGCGCCTTCCGGCCTAAACTCTTTCGTTTAGATGAAATGAGTAGCTGGTAGGGCAGTGGGACAGTAAGACAGTTTTAGGAGCCACCGTGTCGGAAACTATGAAAATAGCCGCGACAACGGTGGCTTCAAAGCTTTTGCGCCTTCCTTGGCATATACCTCTGGAACAGTGGCCAGATGATTTGTTAGCCGCCTTGCCTCAGGGAATTTCGCGACACATTGTTCGATTCGTCAACTTAGATGACCGCGTCATTGCAGTGAAAGAAATTGGTGAGTTCACTGCTCATCATGAGTATCGAATGCTGCGTGACCTGGTCAGGCTCGGTGCTCCATCGGTTCGCCCGCTCGCGGTAATCACCGGCCGGAAGGATCCAGATGGCGAACCGTTAACTGCCGCACTCGTCACAGAACATCTCGAGTATTCGCTGCCGTATCGTGCAGTTTTTTCTCAACAGGTCACCCGCGAAACTGTGGTCCGCCTGATTGACTCGCTGGTAGTCCTGCTAGTTCGGTTACATCTCCTTGGTTTTTACTGGGGTGACGTGTCACTGTCGAACACGTTGTTTCGTCGTGACGCAGACGCTTTCTCCGCCTACCTTGTCGACGCGGAAACGGGAGATTTGCAAGGCACACTCTCAGATTCCCGCAGGCTTTACGACGTTGACGTTGCCCATACCAACATCATCGGAGAGCTCATGGATCTGCAGGCCGGCGGATTTCTCGATCCTGAGTTGGACGTAATTGCGGTGGGTAGGCGCATTATTGAGCGTTATGAGGACCTGTGGCAAGAGCTGACGGGGGAAGAATCTATTGGTGTTGAGGAGCCTTGGCTTGTCGATGAGCGGATTCGCAGGCTCAACGACCTCGGTTTCGATGTTGGCGAGCTGAAAGTCACCAGTGATGGTGGCCGCGTTGTGTTCCGACCACGAGTGGTTGACGCAGGGCATCACCATCGGCAGTTAATGCGACTGACGGGGTTGGATGTTCAAGAACGGCAAGCGAGGCGGATGCTCAATAGTATGCAGACCTTTCGGTTGGCGGAAGGTCTTGAAGGGGTTCCGCTAGAGCAGGTTGCGCACCGATGGCTGCGTGAAGTTTTCGAGGCCACAATCCTGGCTGTGCCCGAGGGGCTGCGTGGAAGGCTGCAGGATGCGCAGGTTTTCCACGAGGTCTTGGAGCATCGCTGGTACATGGCAGAAAAACGCCGTGCGGATGTGCCGCTTCAAGAAGCGGTGCAGAGCTACGTGGACCGAGTGTTGCCCGGGCATCGCGACGAGTCCGTATATCTTCCGGCGAGCGATGAGGTCGAGTAGCTCTCTAGAAGCAGACTGTCGAGCGTACGATTATTTCAAAAGTGACAAGTAAACGATCCGCCAGAATATTATAAAAATATACATTCAGGCCAAACAGGGGTGCTTTTGGTGGTCGGGTGGTTGTCGGGTCTGCGTGTGATTGTCGCGGCCAGGTGCCTACTTTGGTGCCGGTAGGCGGCTCTGTTCAGCGAAAACAGCTCGAATTCTAGGTGTGCTTTCGAGAGCTTTTGCTATTTTTCTCCTTTGCATTTGTTCACAGCTGGCTGAAGGTCAACCTAAATTGGTTTTGGTCAAGTAAGATTTTGGTGAGACCGAATACCCGCGTGGGTGGCGTCGAAGTTCGCATGAAAGGCTACTTCTAGCCGCAGGGCGGGATAATCCAATTAGGCCACGGCTGCTGGCAAATATTCGTCCGAATTTCTCGGAGGATGCCATTGAAGTGGCCTTTCTTCTCAAGGGAGAAAATATAGTGAAGAACTTCAAGCGCCTTTCAGCTCTGTGTGCAGCAGGCCTGATGGCAACCGCTGGTTTGGTTGCGTGCTCGAGTGATGATGCGGTTGCAGATGGTGGTGTCTACTTCCTTAACTTCAAGCCGGAGCAGGATGCCGCATATCAGAAGATTGCGAAGGCATACACTGACAAGACTGGTGTCCAGGTCAAGGTCGTTACCGCTGCTTCGAATTCCTATGAGCAAACTCTGAAGGCCGAGATTGGTAAAAAGGACGCGCCAACACTGTTCCAGGTCAATGGTCCGGCGGGCCTGCGTACTTGGCAGGAATACATGGCTGACATGTCTGACACTGAGATCGCACAAAACCTCAACGAGGGCATCGAGCCGCTGAAGGGCGAGGACGGCAAGGTATACGGCGTCCCGTTTGCAGTCGAGGGGTTTGGCTTGATCTATAACGAAGAGATCATGGACAAGTACTTCGCGCTGCCCGATGCCAAGGCCAAGAGCATCGACGAGATTAAGGCCTTCGGAAAGCTGAAGGAAGTCGCTGAGGACATGCAGGCCAAGAAGGACAAGCTGGGGATTTCCGGCACCTTCGCTTCCACCTCGCTCGCATCCGGTGAGGATTGGCGCTGGCAGACACACTTGGCCAACGGACCGGTTCATTATGAATTCGAGGACCTCGGCACCAAGGAAACCGCTGATGTGAAGTTCAAGTACAACAAGGAGTTCAAGAACCTCTTTGATCTGTACCTGAATAACTCCACTGTCGAAAAGACTCTGGCCCCGTCGAAGGCTGTGTCCGACTCGATGGCTGAATTCGCTCAGGGCAAGGCCGCTATGGTTCAGAATGGCAACTGGGCATGGTCCCAGATCAACGATGTCTCCGGCAACGTGGTCAAGCAGGACAAGATTAAGTTCATGCCTATGTACATGGGCCTGAAGGACGAGGATAAGACCGGCATCTCGGTTGGTACTGAGAACTACCTGACGGTCAACTCTAAGGCTTCGGAGGCTTCCCAAAAGGCAACGAAGGACTTCGTCAATTGGCTGTTCAACACCGATGAGGGCAAGAAGTACGTCGTCGAGGATCTTGGATTCATCGCTCCGTTCCAGAACTTCACTGAAGCCGACACTCCGAATGACCCGCTGGCCAAGGAAGTGGCCGCAGCAATTGAGAACGAGGACCTGACCACCATCCCGTGGGACTTCCAGTACTTCCCGTCTCAGCAGTTCAAGGATGATTTTGGCGCAGCGCTGGCGCAGTACGCTTCCGGAAAGATGCCGTGGGACAAGGTTGTCGAGACTTTCGCCGACAGCTGGAATGCGGAATCTCCGAACAATTAAATACCAGCAAATCAATGGTGATCCATTCCATCGGTGAGTGTGAAGCGAAAGCTTCTCGCGCATGAACAACCGACGGAATGAGTTCATCCAATGGCAAGGCGGAGCTCGGGGCTCGGTGACCTGTTAAACCGGTCTCGAGGCACCGGGCTCCGCCTTTAGCTTTAGGAGCGGTGTTGTAGATGCAAGCAACATTGAAAAAGTATTTCCCAATTTTCGTGCTACCCACGCTGATTGCCTTCGCAATCGCGTTCCTGGTGCCGTTCGTTATCGGTTTCTTCCTATCATTTACTGACTTCACAACCATCACTAATGCGCAGTGGGTTGGTATCGAGAACTACCAGAAGGCATTTAGTGAGCGCGAGGGCTTCGTCGCTTCCTTCGGATTCACTCTCATGGTGGTTGTTGTTTCCATCATTACTGTGAACTTGTTCGCGTTCTGGATCGCATGGATTCTGACGCGCAAGCTGAAGGGCACGAACTTCTTCCGCACAGTCTTCTTCATGCCGAACCTTATCGGTGGCATCGTGCTCGGTTACACCTGGCAGTCGATGATTAACGCCGTGCTGGCATCGTACGGTACGACGATTGTGTCCGACTGGAAGTTCGGTTACGCCGGTCTGATCATCCTCATCAACTGGCAGCTGGTCGGTTACATGATGATTATCTATATTGCCGGTCTGCAGAATGTCCCACCGGAGCTCATCGAAGCTGCGGAGATTGATGGCGCCGGACGCTGGGAGATTCTGCGGCACGTTACTATCCCGATGGTCATGCCATCGATTACCATTTGCCTCTTCTTGACCCTGTCGAACACTTTCAAACTCTTCGACCAAAACTTGGCCCTGACCAATGGTGCGCCGGGTTCAGAGACAGAAATGGTTGCTCTGAACATCGTCAACACCATGTTCAACCGAATTGGTGTGGAGGGCGTTGGTCAAGCCAAGGCAGTAATTTTCGTCGTCGTGGTCGTAGCGATCGCGATGCTGCAGCTGCGTGCTACTCGCAGCAAGGAAGTGGAGGCATAAATGTCTGTCGACGCTGCAATGACCACTGAAACGGCCACCAAGCTCCCCAAGGCCAAGCCCGCTAAGCAGGACGAGGCCAAGGTGGGAGGCGTATCTAAGGTCATCATCTACGCGATTCTGGTGTTTTTGACCGTCGTGTTCTTGGGGCCAATCGCGTTCATTATCTTCAACTCGTTCAAGTCCAAGTTCGCAATTTCAGATAATCCCTTCCAGCTGCCACTAGGTGACATGTGGGTCGGGTTCGAAAACTACGCCGTCGGCCTGATGAAGGAGGGCTTCGGCTGGGCGATCGTGTGGTCCTTTGTCATCACGATCCTCTCGGTTATTGCGATTGTGTTCTTCTCTGCGATGACGGCTTACTACATCACGCGAGTGAAGACGTGGTGGACCTCGCTGCTGTATTACCTGTTTGTGTTCTCGATGGTCATCCCGTTCCAGATGGTGATGTTCCCGACCGTCAAGATCGCCGACATGCTGCATTTGAACAACCCAATCGGCATTGTGGTTCTCTACTTGGGCTTTGGCTCCGGCCTGTCGGTATTCATGTTTGCCGGCTTCATCAAGTCCATCCCGATTGACATCGAGGAAGCCGCGATGATTGATGGCGCATCTCCGATGCAGAACTACTTCCGCATCGTTTTGCCCATGCTCAAGCCGACTGCAGTGACAGTCGCCATTCTGAACGCAATGTGGGTTTGGAACGACTACCTGCTGCCGTACCTGGTCATCGGCCTGTCCACTAAGTACAAGACCATCCCGGTTGTCGTGCAGAGCTTCGTTGGCTCCAACGGTAACCGTGACCTTGGCGCGATGATGGCAATGCTGGTGCTCGCAATCATTCCGATTGTGATCTTCTACGTCGCCACCCAGAAGCACATTATCGAGGGTGTTGCTGCGGGTGCCGTTAAGGGATAGTCGCCTAAGCGTTAGCGCATAGGACGCCAAGCACCGCGTTTTACGAAAGCGAAAGCCTCAACCGCGTAGGTTGAGGCTTTCGTCTGTTAATCAGCCTTTATTAGGATATGAACCCGTGGATAGATTTTTCAGCACCGATACAAAGTTCTACGCAGCCTGGTCGCTGTTAGCAGACCTTGTAATCATCAACCTGCTGATGATCGTCGCATCCATCCCGATAGTCACTGCAGGCGCCGCAACTCGCGCTGGGGTAGTGGTCGCTCGCGATATGGTCCGTGACGAAGGCTCAAGGCCCGTACAGCGCTTCTTGCGCGCACTGCTGGACAATTGGCGCACACCAACCGTGTGGTGGCTATTCACCGTGGTTCTCGCCGGAGCCATTGGCTATGAGTTTTACGTTATTTCCCGCGCGGATCTCGGCACTGTCGGCCTAATCTTCGCCGCAGGAGTTACCTCCGGGGCGCTAATACTGCTGGGAATTACCGCCTGGGTCTACTCGCTGTGCTCGCTTTCCGACGGTCAGTCGTCGCTACGCCGAACCCTGGCAACGGCCACCAGCATGACCGTCAAAAACCTGCTGCGGACTGCGCTCGCAGTTTTGGCGCTTCTCATCGTGCCCGCGGCCATATTCTTTTTCCCGGCGAAGATCTACGCGATTGCTACCTATGTCTTCCTCATCGGGTACGCGTTGAGTTGGTATTTGGTGATGCTGGCGCTTGAGCCCGTTCTGCCAGACAATGCTGGGTAGGTTTTCCCACTGGCCCCACTGGCTCCACTGGCCCGACTGGCACTGACTTAATCGGCGCCAGCTCGCGCACCAAGTCGTTGACGACCCTTAGCCCTCGTACTCTTTCACAGAGGGAAAATCCTCCGCCTCGACCATCTCCAGCAGTTTTTCGCGGCGCACAAAAGCGGAGCATGCGCCGACGGCCTGTACGGCTGCCGCACCTGCTGCGGTGGCCAGGGGGACGGCGTCGTAAAGCGAGGTGCCCTTAGCCAGTTCCGCGGTAAGCGTGCCGACGAACGCATCACCGGAGCCAGTGCCGTCGACAATCTTCTCCTCTGGCAGCTTAAGCGCGGGGTGCTCGTAGATTGTCGGCTCGTCGTCGAGACCGTCGGAGTGCTGTGCGAAGAGACAGCCGTGGTCGCCCCGGAGCATGACGACACTGGGGCAGTACTGCAGAAGTGCCTCGAGCTGTGCGCGGTAGTCGGTAGCGCGGATGCCCTCGGCGATGTCCAGGCGACGGATTGTTTCCCAGGCGCCCTTCATGTTGACGATCAGCGGATCTGCATGGTCAATCAGCGCAGGTGTAACGGTTACGACCGGATTGAGGTTCAGTACCAGACGCGCGCTGTACATGGATGCGACGGACGCGATGGCCTCAGTTGCTTCCGGAAGTAGCTCGCCTTGCGCGAGCACGACATCCGCTGATGCGAACTCGTCGACGAAATCGGTGGGGTCGGTTAGCGCATCGGCACCGCGCTGGACAAAAATCACCGGGCGACCCTTGCGGTTCGTTGCGACGAAAGCGCTGCCGGTCGGCAAATCCCAGGAAGTCTGAATGGAGTGGACATCTACGCCGTGTGCGTTGAGTTCCTCGACCACGAAATCCGCTGCGCGGTCCTCGCCAACAGTTCCGGCCATAATCGCACGGACACCGTCATAAGCGATAGCAACGGCCTGGTTGGCGCCCTTGCCGCCCAGCATATTCGTGCCGTCATCAACGATGAGCGTGCCACCTTCTGCGGGTACGCTATCGACCTGTACCAGGGTATCTAGGTGGATAGATCCACATACAACAACTGTTGGATTCTCATTCAGGTCAGGAATCGGCTGCATAAAAATATAGGATAGTCGGGAATTCAAATCCGTGTTGGCGGCCCGAGTTTACAGCCGTCAGAGCCCGCGAATCGATGCCCTACAATCGATGGCTATGGCAAAACTGTACTTCCGCTACGGAACCATGAACAGCGGAAAATCCATCGAGGTCCTCCGCGTCGCCCACAACTACCGCGAGCGCGACATGCGACCGTTGATCGCCAAGCCGGCCGTGGATACTTTGGCTGACGGTGATGTGCACTCCCGCATCGGAATCGCGGAACGCGCGCACCTCATCCACGATGGCGATGACCTTTCCTCGCTTGCCGACGGCTACGATTGCCTGATTATCGATGAGGCACAGTTTCTTACCCCTGACCAGGTCGATCAGTTGCTGGGAATTACCCTTCGCGGTACTCCGGTGCTCTGCTACGGTCTGCGTACCGACTTTCGCACGCATGCCTTCCCAGGCTCCCAGCGCTTGCTCGAAGTTGCCCACACCATTGAGGAAATCAAGACAATTTGCACCTGTGGGCAGAAGGCCATCTTTACTGCACGGTTGAATCCGGACGGCAGCATTATCCTCGACGGCGAAACCGTGGAAATTGAGGCACTCGAAGCGCCGAAGTACATCTCCCTATGCGCCAGCTGCTACAACCGGATGTCGGGTAAATGGGCGTGAGTAGAGCCCAGAGTTTTTAGTGCCCCCACCAGGGCTCGAACCTGGGACAAAAGGATTATGAGTCAGGCGCTCCCGCTACTTTTTTTGGGTAGTGGGGCTGACCAGGGGTTTTGTGTTTTTTGCAGTTATCGCTAAAAACCGGCGCACCGTGCGGTGTTAGCACGGTGCTATACTGAATGCAAACCGAATATTTTTCCCTACCCCCGATTGAGTGGAAAACCGCTCAATCCTGAACTTTGCTACTCATCTACATCTAGCCCCCGCGACTAACGGAGTCCCAGCGATGCCGAGCGAAACGGGAGCGGGAGCGAGCGTAGTGCGAGGTGAGGTCGAGGAGGGGCGCGAACGACCGCAAGGTCGCACGCGCAAGCCCCGACGCTGACCGAATCCGAAACGGAGCGACGCGGACGCGGGAGTGCGAGCGAGTGCGAGCGCAGGCGGAGTGACCAGGAGCAAGGGGGCGCACCGAACAGCGCCGACAGGCGCGTGAGGTGCGGTGGCACAGGGCTTGTCTTGTGTGCCACATCTCCACGGGAGGTGTGGAAAAGGGGAAAACGAACAGGATATCAAGAGAAACGGATTAGGAAATGTTGACTACTATCGAAGCGGTAGACCAGGTGATGCCGTGGCTGTCACCGGTGGTACTCGACTCTTCAACGGGGGACGGGGCGTTAATCCGGGAATGTCGTGAAAAGCTCCCGAGTGTGCTTGGCGCACGTGAGACCCCTCGGGATTATTTAGTCCATGTTTCTCCCGGGACTATCCAGCTGGCTTGTCGTGACCTCCAGGCTCTCGATAGGAGAATCGCTGCCCAAGAAAAGGAGGAACGTGAACGCGCGCGGATTAGTGAGGAAGCGGCTTTCCGTCGAAAAGTTGTTGATCTTTATGACGCAATGGAGGGGGTTTTGCGCTGGCTAGATGCGCAAAGCGGGTGGATAGTAGGCGGTAAGGAGGAAGACCTCCAATTAGGAGAGATGGGGGGTCGGCAGGTAAAGCGCCTGCTGGAAGAGGAACCATCCATTGGGCATGACCTTGCGGTTTTAGAGTTTGTCACCGATGAGGCGCGGTTGAAAAAAGATTTCGACTTTGAGGTTCTTCAGTGGCACTATGACCAGCTGGTCAAGGGGTCGTGTCCGCCGTGGCTATTTTGGCGGTTGATGCCGCTTTTTGATGACATTCTGGGTGAGAAGAAAGCCCCGCGAAAAATCCGTCACTGGTCGGCGAAGAGTCGCCGGCGCATGCTGAAAACGTGTGCGGAACTGGATTGGGAGTCGGTGATTTCCCTGTCGGAAACGTCCGATTTTTCAATGGCGATGGTTACTCTGACGTATCCAGGTGCGGGGAAAAAGTGGTTGGACTACGTACCGAATGCCCAGGTTGCGCAAAAGCACTTTGCTGCACTTCAGGAACGTTTTTATCGAGCCTGGGGGGTTCGTATGCAGGGTATTTGGAAACGGGAATTCCAGAAAAGGGGGGCACCTCATCTTCATGTTTTGATGTTGATTCCCACCTGGGGGATCGCCCGCGAAAAGGAATCCCCGTTTATTACGGATACTGATGTGATGTTTTTCCGTGAGTGGCTGTCGATTGCCTGGGCGGAGGTAGTCGGCGCGGAAGGCATGGATTACGTCAATCATCTCTACGCCGGAACTGGTGTAGATCAAATCGAAAAATTTAGCAGTGCGAAGAACGTCGCTGGCTACTTTTTGAAATATGCCAGCAAAGATAGCAAGTTTGCTACCAAGGAATACCAGAATCTTCCGCCGTGGGAGTGGAGTCACAGTGACGAATCGGTGGGCAGGTTCTGGGGTGTCCTCGGTATTAAAAAAGAGGTCCGCACGGTGCTGGTATCAAAGGAGGAATTTGTGGCATGGGGTCGGCTCCTGCAACGTTGCTGCGCTGCGAAATTTCCTGGAAAAAGGCGATTTCGGGGAAATTTTCACGCCGGTTGGGTACTCACTGAAGACCTTCACGGCACGGTCGCGCTCGTAAAAGACCTTGTGCGGTCGCTACAGGCTATGGGCGGTAGCGTGCTCGATTCTCCACCTGTAGGTATGCGGGGGAGTGTTTTTTCTCGCGTTAGTTGAGTGGTTTACCGCTCTGGTGAGTTTTCTTCTGCCATTTCCTCGGCAATGAACACGTTGCCCTTTTTTATCCAGTCTCGGATTGACGCTTGTGAGATTCCGAACTCGGCTGCGAGTTGTCTTTGTGTGACTCCGGGGTACGCGGCGGTCAATGCAGTGAACATGTAGATGAGTTTGCGTCCGCGTTCTTCCTGTTCAAGCAGGCGTTTTACGGCGGTGATATTCGCCTGTATTGATGCGTCTAGGTTGTTCTGCGCTTTTACTGATTTTCCTAGCTCTTCCGCAAGGCGTCTGCCCTCGCGTGCGACCACGTTTCCCATGTTTTCCATGAGCATTAGGGTAGTGGTCATAGCGGTAAATTGCCAGGTTGAGAGGTTGACCGCGCGCATGAATGGTTTTGTGCTATACTGTCGTCAGAAGGAAAAGAGTTAAGGATTCAATCAGGGAATCTAGACTCGGCAAGTCGCCTCCTTTTTTCATCACTAAGTGAGTGGAAAACCACTCGCAAGAAAGGTTAGGTTGTCATGAAGTTCGACGCGTCATCTCTCCGAATCATCACTACTGGTGAGGAAACCTCCCGCCCCGTCTATGAGTATGTGGACGGCAAGCGCACTGATGTCATCAAGAAGGACGATGCGGGTCATGAAATGCACCGAATCATGAACCTCCCAGCGGTCTGGAATGGCGAATCAGTCGAGGTCGCGCTGGTGCTCCCTCGTGAGTTCACTGTTCCGGCATACAGCATTCTCGTCGCAAAGAACGGAACCATCGAAATCGGTGCCCGTGCCGATGGAAATTTCGCACAACTTCGCTACTCCGTTAACGCCTCGGCTGTTGAGGCGATTGGCTCTTACGCGGACATGCTGCGCCTGAAGTAAAAGCCGGTTCACTTGTGGGTTCCGCACCATTGGACGCTGGTGCGGTTCGCCAGGGGAGAACCGACGAGGAAAGCTCCCTATTTCTTGTTCCACCTATATATAAGGGGTCCAAAGTGGATTTCGTTTCAATTGTCGTTTTGTGTGCGGTGGTTTTCATCGCGGTGTATGCCCTGATGAGTGCCTATGAGCACAAGCACCCGCCTGTGCCTGCTGGTTTGCGAATGTTGACTGAATCGGAGCGTTCCGATCTTCGCGAGCATGAATCCGAATTTATGAGTCGCTGGGGCGATGAGGAAGCCTGCAAAGATTTTTTCGAAGCGACCGGCACGTTCTCGGGTGATGAAACTGGGCTCGAGCCTGAGCTTCGTCAGTACCCTCGTCCGATTCGTGCGGAAAAAACCGCTAGGGGAGTCGAGGTCACGCTTCAACTCCCTATTGGTATCGACGCGGAAGACATCGAAAAAGCTATTCGCCGTGGTGGTGAATGGGTCGCGATTGATGGTGTGGTGGATACGCTGGTAGAGCGTAAATCCCCTGGTCGGGTGGTTGTTCGCGCTGTGACTCGTCAGGCTTTCGAGCAAGACCTGGGTGGCGATTTTCTGTGACTCTCACTGATACTCGTCCGTGGGCGGTCGATGAAAACGGAATGCCTGTGGTCTGGGAGCCAACGTCTGT
>NZ_KV836086.1:24098-103832 GCF_001838215.1 Corynebacterium sp. HMSC061H03 | reverse complement strand
GGCATGCGGACACACTTTTCTTTACTTAACCCACTACCGCCGTCGCGCCACGCTTTTACACGCTGCAGGAACTCGCCGATCTCGGCGTCGGCTCCGAGTCCACGTTGCGAAAAGCTATTAAAGAGGGCCGTCTTTCATTCCACCGTTTCGGCACCGCCTATCGGATTCGCCAAGACGATCTCGACGCCTACCTCGCGGCCGCACGCCGCCCTGCCCCGCAGCTATTCGACGGCTTCGTCGATGCCGTCGTGAATGCAGCGCCCCAACTGACAGATGAGCAGCGCCAGCAGCTCGTCACGGTGCTGGGCGGTGTGAAGCACTAATGCGGACAAACCCGCCTACGACGAGATCCCGCCGCTTAGCTCAGCTAGTCAGGCTGGGTCTTGAACTGAGTGCGAGGGCTGATGGGTGATGGCCGTGCTACTACACACGCGCGCTCCACCGTCGTGCCCCGAGTCCAAATAAACAGTTCATTCAACCAAGGAGAACAAACCATGTCTTTCAGAGACGATTACGCAGCAGCGCTGCGCGATGAGCAGCAAGCAAAAGATACCGTGAACGAGGCGCGCCGTGCACACAAAGCGACAAAGGAGCGCCTTGCGCAGTTGCGCAAGTATGCCGAAGAGTTCGAGGTGAATCTCGACGGTGACAAGTCCGCCAGCACCGAAGGGGACAGCGATACACCTGAGAACGGTGACGGCGACACGCCTGAGAGCACCGAGGGCAGTAAGCCGAAGCGGCATCTAGAAGTTGTACCCGACTAACCCTTTAGCCGTACACGCAATCACCTCATGTGTGTACGGCCACGCGGCGTGACGACGTACAGCCGTCACGTTTGATGTCGCCACACACCCCGCTCGCAAGGGCGGGGTTTTCGCGTGTGTGCGGGTGGCTGCGGCACCGCTACACGTGACACTGTCACGATGCTTGCGCCGGTATCGGCGACGGGGCATATACACGTCTGCCCCGTCGCCTGGATCATCCGCCACATGGCTGGCGGTATGTCGCGCTGCTGTTATGCGCGGTTCTGGCCGGCATAGTCTTGTGTGGACTTGAAATATGCCGAAGACGGGGCCGTGGGTGCAGCAAAGACAGCAGCGTGGACAGAGCAGATTTCAGCAGCTGTGCTGCTGAAGATGCAACCGCGACGGCAGATGGTATGCGGCGCATGCCGCATAATGGACGCGTCGTGAGATACGCCAATATCCATCTCGGCAGGCTTGCCGTGATGGAGCGTTTCGTGATGACCCAAACACGACACATCGATGCTGGCATATCCGAATGTATATCAACGGGATATATCGGATTGCCGGCAGTGTCGTGATGCAGAGCATGGGTCATCACACAAGGTGCAGCGCCAGCTGCACTATTGGGCACCTTGACCGGAGCGCAGCGGAGGGAAAGGTAGACCCAGCCAGACCGAGCGAGCGAGGTCTGAGACTGGGGCTATAAGGGGCGGCGCGCCAGCGCCGGGCACCGGGTTATGCGAGCGCCAGCGAGCGGTAACACCCGGTGCAGTGCCTCGGCTATGCCGAGCGCCGGAGCGCAGCGGAGGCGTCGCACCCCCTTATGCCCTTTTCCCCCTTCTACCCCTATAACGACAAACATATAGGGGTTTTGACACAGAAGGGGGCTGCGACCTGCGTGTTTCGGGTTGTGACACGGTCTTCGACCCTTACCCGAAACGGCCCGTTGATGCGCGAAGCGCACATGGTGCCTACGCAAAACCTGCAGGTCGCCACGCTGTGCGCACCACATGCGGCGTCAGCCACTGTATGTCGGTCTTAAAGTAAGGGCCGATGACGGGTGGAAACGCCGCTTGCGGCGTCTTCCCGCGTCATCGAGACACCTGCAGCGAGCTTGCGAGCGCAAGGTGTCTAACCGCACGGCAAGACCGACATCGCCTACGTGGTGCGCACAGCCACACCCTGCACCGTGACACCGCCGTTAGGCGGTTATTGCAGGGTGGTGAAAATCCCGCAGCGAGCCATCCGCCGCCAGGCGGTGTTGATGCTGCTGCGGGGGTTGAACCACGGGCCTGATTAATACACTCCATATCTGCCCGTGCCATAAGCACAGTATCGGTGCAGACGCATCACGCTCGCGGCGGAGATATGCGCGCAAGCGCATGTAATGAGCACCGCCAGCGACGTGTGTTTCGCGAGCGCGTCGCGCTGCAGCAGATCCAGCGGCAGCGGTTGATGCACATGTGTAGCGCCGCGACTCGATTGGTTCATCTTTGTGGCAGCGGCTGTACGGCCCTGTGGCGGCCGTAGACGCCTCGGATGGACGGAGTGCGCGTGCAGAAGAACAGTTTCAAGACGTCGCTGTTCGTCGTGTATCTGCCGAAGTCGATGTGCAAGGAGATCCCCGACTACTACACCAGTGAGGTGGACGGGCGCGAAGTGAAACGTCCGCGCTATGTCGCCCGCGACTACGAGGAAGCAAAGCAGTACCTCGAAGAGTCAATGCGCTGGCTTGCAGAAAACTTCATCCCCGGCGGTATCGACGCAGTCGCTGGCGGTGATATGAACTTTGACGAATCAACGCCACACATCCAGTTCCAGGCGGATACGTTCTCACCGAAGCCCGAAGATCCCGACAAGCTCCGTTGCCGCCCCGGCATCGCGTACAACACTGACACCTCAGTGCGGTACACATCCGGCCCGAAGAAGGGCAAGCAGATCTCGGGTAACCAGAAGTTCATCGACGCGCAACGGGGCCTGCGCGAACACATGCACTCGCTCGGCTATCCGGTGGAACTAGAAGTCTCCGAACGTCATGACGAGTCACTCAACCTCGACCGCTACACCGAGCAACAAGACCGGGAGCGCGATCTCGCCAAGCGCGAGGATGATGTGGAAGTCAAGAAGCGATCCGTGCAGCGCGACATGGACGCAATTGATCGTGACCGCGAGCAGGCTGCTAAGGAACTTGAACAGGCGCAAGAAGCCCGCGAAGCAGCCCAGCGCGTACAGGAGAATGCTGAAGCACAGGCTCGCGAGGTTGCCGAGCGTGTGCTCAAGGAAGCACGCGAGAAGGCCGAGCAAGAAGCCGAAGAGATCCGCAGCGAAGCACGCAAGGATGCTGAGCAGGAGTTGGGCCTGGCCGAAGCGCAAGCAGACGAGCTGCTCGAACGAGCCGAAGAGACTGCGCGGGCCAAGGCGGGCGATATTACAGCCGCAGCTCGCAGCGAAGCAGAGACGATCACTCGCAAGACCGACGAGGCCCGTAAGCAGGCTGAGCGCGACGCCGAGACGATCCGCAGCAAAGCACGAGATGAGGCCACGAGCATCCGCGACGAGGCCACACGCGACGCTGCAGTAACGCGCAAGGATGCCCGCGATGAGGCTGATCAGATCCGCCGCAACGCGCACACGGACGCCGAAGATGAAGCCGCCATCATCATCGAAGAAGCGGTGAAGTCAGGACAACAGTTGGAGCACTTGGATAAGAAGTTCCTGGTGCAAGAACTGCATCGCAGCCCAGAGTTGCTTGAGCGTTACACGCTGTTCAGGCAGTCGCAGACCTCAGGCAAGAAGGGCGGGGCGCAGCAGCGTGCACGCGAGCGCATCGAGAAGCGCCGCCAGCAGCAACAGCAGCGTGATCGTGATGGCGGTATGGAGTTGTAGCACTGCTCTCCCCTGCCCTGTACGGCCTTCTGCGGGCCTAACAGGGGGCCGTCGGCGTCGTAGGTCATTGGCGGCGGGTAAACGGCTGATATTCAGCGAAAATCGAAGAAATCTCGGCTAGGCGGGGCCGGTGTCACTACGTTGCGCAGTGAATTGGCCTGTTGAGTGGCGGAGATAGTGCGCAGCACGTCGGTGTGTACGACGGGGCATGTGCTGCGCAGAAGAGATGTCCGTAGAAGGGCCGACAGAATGTCGTTGTCATTCTGTTGCGTAGTAAAGGTGTCAATAGGATGACAAACCACTTCACTGCCCAATTCACATGTCATTAAAGTGACAGGGCATTTGATTGCGCAGTAAACGTGTCGATGAAATGGGTGCCCAATACACAGTGCAACCTACGTGTTAATGAAATGTCACAGACACTACATAGTGCAGTGAGTTGCGCAGCAGAAACGCCAGTAAAAGCACCGCACCACTGCACCGTAAAACTGCACAAGTGATTCGCAGCAAATTGGCGTGTGAAATGGTTGAAAAAATAACCCCGCAGGTTTCCCTGCGGGGTTTCGTAGTTAGAACGGTACTTCTTCGCCCTCAGCGCCAGCCAGGGCGGCGGTCGCCGCCTCGCCTCCGCGACGGGCAGCGCGAGCAGCGGACTCCTTCTTGGAATCGATCAGCTGCACCGTGTCGATGCGCGCCACCAGCGGGTACTGCTTCACACCGTCCTTGTCGGTGTAGACGTCGGTCTTGAGCGAGTAGCTCACCGCAACGCGATCGCCGGAGCCGATGCAGCCGAACACACCGGGGTTCGCGGCGTCCTGGACGTAGCCGGTCAGCTCCACGATCTCGCTTTCCACCTTGCCGGTGGACTTGTTCTTGAAGGTGTTGCGCGCATAGACGCTGAGCTTCACCGTCGCGCCGCCGTTTGCGTGCTCGAACAGCTTGGGTGCGCGAGCTGCGTTGCCGACGATGGTGCCGTTGTTGAAGGGGTTGGACATGTTGGTTCTCCTTACGTGAGTGGGTGTGATTTGCCGTGCAATTTGGGTACTTAAGCAGCTGCTTTGCTGCTGCGGGGCGGTTGCGCTGTCGTTACAACACTGCCCAGGGCAGCGGTGTGCCTGCCGCCTCTAGGTCGCGCAGTTCTTGTGCTGCGCCCGGATCGGCGTCCTCGCCGTCGATGCCGTCGGCGAGCTGGTAGAGCAGTTCCAGGTCGGTGTGGGTGATGTCGCGCATCACGTGCCTCCTTGTTCGGATTGATGGTCAATCCGTCTGTTGGAGACAGCTCTGCTGTCTAAAGGTCACTCCCCTGCCTCGTTGCGGTGTCTGTCGTCGCAAGCCAAGGCCCCGCGAGAAAAAGAAACCCCGTTGCATTGCTACAACGGGGTGTGTGGTGCTACTCGGCAAACAAGATCGTGCGGGTCTTCTCAGCGCCCTCGCGGACAAGCTCGACCATCCGCTCGCCCTGGCCGATATCGGTCAGCTTCGCCACCAGCGACGGGAAGTTCTCGTCTGGCCCGATCTCGGTGGCTCGCTGCGCAGCCACGCCAGCTAGCCCCGGCTGGCCTGTGGCGTGAGCGAGCACGGCAACAGTGGCGGTGAGCTGCGAGCGCATGCCTGGCCAGCTGGTCGGGACAGCGCGCATAACCTTCTCTATGAACGCAAGGCCCGCCTGCGGGTCATCGAGCAGTGCGGCAAGCAGCGTGTCCCGCAAGCGCGGCGTGGTGAAGCATTTCAGCGCAGACCGAACAGCGCGAGCGCTCGGCTGGGTGATCCCTGCCGCCGCCTGCTCATACTCACGCTGCAGCACGTCTGCGAACATGGGCGGGATATACGCCAGCGCGTCTTCGATGATGTCGGCGTGCTCGGCAGCGTCGATGCCGTGGTCAGTGCTGTTCAACCGTGCCTCGATGTCGTCTTTGCTCGGCTCCGGCAGCTCGCCGGTGTGCTCTAGCATCTGCTGCAGCGCCGCTGATGCGGCGACCTCGCCGACAACACCGTGGCGCGGCTCGTCGATGAGCGGATGCTGGTACACAGACCACCAAGCAGCCCCAGTGACGATCTCGGGCACCTGCACCACCCCGAGCAGCGGCGGTAGCGGCGAGGCCCCGCTGGTGAGGTACGTGGCCGTCTCGTCGAAGACCGGCTGCGCAATGTCATCGCTGATCATGTACGCGATAACAGCGTCGAGTTCGAGGTGGTGGACCCACGCTGCGAACCGCTCGCGGCTCTCAGTGAGCTTCTCCACTGCTTCGTCCAGGTCGAACCGTGCGACCGGGCCGAGGCGGACGGTGTCGACGCCCTCGTCGTCGACGAAGAACGCGAGGATCAGCGAGTTGTTCGGGTAGAACCCGAGGATGCCGGGGAGGTTCGCGAGGATCTCGCCGTGGGATGCAAGCGTGTGAGAATGGGTGGACATGGCAGTGCTCCTTTGCACGAATACGGGGTGTATGTGGTCAATCCCGTATTCGGCCCGGCTCTGCCGGTCGCAGGCGTATCCCAGCAGTGCAGCACTCATGTGTGCCGAGCGTCGCTAGCGCAGCCTGATGCCTTCTCGCCGGGTGCGAGCGCTAGCGACGCAGCCTGTGCTTAAGCGTCGGCTTCGATGCGCTTGAGAGCGCGATAGATCGTCGGCCGCGAGACGTTAAAGGTGCGCGCTACAGCGCTGACGGACTTGCCGCCGTCGATAAGCTCCTTGGCCATCTGCGCCTGCTCAGCGCTGAGCTTCGGCTTGGGGCCGGCGACCCTGCCCTGTGCGCGGGCGTGCGCCACGCCCTCACGGGTGCGCTGGACAAGCAGGTCACGCTCCCACTCGGCAAGACTTGCCATGACGTTGATAACCACCTTGTCGGTGGGCTTCGACGTGTCCAGCGCTGGCTCCAACACCTTGACGTTGATGTCACGCTCGGCGAGGTCAGCGATGGTGTTCACGGTGTCCGCGAGGCTGCGGCCGAGCCTGTCCAAGCGCGTGACAACGAGCGTGTCGTCGGGGCGCATGTACGCCAGCGCGTCATCAAGACCAGGCCGTTGCCAGTTGGTGCCGGAGATGGTGTCTGAGTAGATGTGGTCCGGGTCGCAGCCAGAGCCTGAACGCTCAGATGACTTCGAGCCTGACTTCTAGCCTGGAACCGCTGGTAGAAGTAGCTGTATCTGAGGCAATGTCGAAAGAGCCTAAGAGCCTGCACGAGGCAGCAGAAGCCTCTAAGAAGGCTCGCAGCGCTCTGCTCCAGGAGAAGGAGTCCAACGAAAAGCTGCTGGAGGAGATACGCGCAGAACGCAAGCAGTATAACGACGATATGGAAAAGTCGAACACGAACTTTATTAAGGCCTGCATGTCTGCCTCGTGGATTGCAGCCAGTGTTCTCTTCGTTGCTATCGCACTCGTTGCTGTCGGAGCCTTGGGGAACGGGCTGCTAAGTATGCTCGGCATACCCGACGGCGTGTCTGCCTTGTGGGGTCACGTCCAGGAGGCCAACGGCATCGGCCCAACACTGGGCTGGTTGGCGTTAACACTTATCGTCATAGGGGTTCTTATAGCGCTTATGACCTGGATGTTGTCCCAGGCTGCGCCGGGTATTGCTCACTTAGTCGAGGAATACCGTCGCAATCACCCGAGGAAAGAAACGAACCACTAACTAGAACACGTGCACCGTAAAAAGTAAAAATCCCCACAACACAGCGTAGCGGTTAACCGCTACGCTTCTTTTATGCTCTTCCTATGCCCCAACTTTGCAACAGCACCAATAAACTGGCGCCCCGGTTATAAGTTGGGGCGCCAAGTCGATGTGCTCGAGTCGGGGGATGTTAGTGGCCGGTGCCAAGCCGGCCAGACAGGCGGTTCAGCCGGTCCTGACTGGGACCGTCGAGCCCGATAATGGACACGGTTTTGCCTCTGTCCTGGAACTTCTGCGTAATCGCGTCAAAGGTCGCGACCGTGGAGGCATCCCAGATCTCCGCCTCAGTGAGATCAATAGTGATATGACGGGCAGAATCGGTGTAATCAAAGCGATAAACCAGGTCATTGCTTGATGCCCAAAACAACTGGCCATGCACCCGGTAGGTACGAGTATCAATCTCTCCATCGCCGTCGCCGTCGATCTCGGAGACCTTTTCAATGGAAGCGATATGTGCCATCCGACGGGCGAACATGATCATCGCGGTGACCACACCCAACACCACACCAATGGCCAGGTTGCTGGTGGCTAGGGTGGCAATAATCGTCACGGCCATAACAATGGTCTCAGAGACCGGCATGAGTTTAAGGGTGCGTGGATGCACCGAGTGCCAGTCGATGGTGCCGACCGAGACCATGATCATGATTGCCACCAGGGCAGCCATCGGGATCATGCCAACGATGTCGCCCAGTGCCAGGACCAGGACCAGCAGGAACACACCGGCTAACAGGGTGGATAGGCGGGTACGTGCCCCGGATTCGCGGACGTTGATCATGGTTTGACCGATCATCGCGCAGCCACCCATGCCGCCGAAGAAACCGGAGGCAATATTAGCCACCCCCTGTCCCCAGGATTCACGAGTTTTATCGGAATGAGTGTCGGTGATGTCATCGACGAGCTTGGCGGTCATCAACGATTCCATGAGACCGACCACGGCCATGGCCAGGGCATAAGGCGCGATGATCTGCAGGGTCTCCAACGTCCACGGCACGTTCGGAATAAACAGGGACGGTAAGGTCTCCGGCATCTTGCCCATGTCCGAGACCGTCGGGACAGTCAAACCGGCGGCAATGACCAAACCGGTGAGCACGATAATCGTGACCAGCGGGGCGGGGATCACACTGGTGAGCTTGGGGAAGAAAATCATGATCACCACACCCAAGCCGACGAGTGGGTAGACTATCCAAGGCACATCAATGAGGTGTTCGAGTTGGGCGGTGAAAATCATAATGCCCAGTGCATTGACGAAACCCAGCATCACCGATCGGGGGATAAAACGCTGAAGTTTCGCCACACCGAGGGCGCCGAGCACGATTTGTAGGACACCGCCCAACAGGACGGTGGCGATGAAATAATCCATCCCGTAACCACGCGCCACAGGAGCAATGACTAGGGCAATAGCCCCGGTGGCGCCGGTGATCATTGCCGGGCGGCCACCGGTAAAGGCGATCGCAATGGCCATGACTACCGAGGAAAACAGACCCATGGCTGGGTCAACACCGGCAAGGATGGAAAAGGCAATGGCCTCAGGGATCAGCGCCAGGGATACCGCCAGTCCGGCCAGAATCTCTATACGGATACGGGCGGGGGAAGAAAATGCGTAACGGAAGGATGCGATGATCCCGGTAGGGGCATCAGCGCCGTCTGGACTCAGGAGGGGGCGGGGGGCCGCCGTGCTAGTTTCAGTCATAGATGTCCAATCTTTGAGGGGATAGGTAACTGGGCGAACGCCCGAAAGGAATCCAACCCTCTAGTAACTTTAGGTTTGGTGATGGTGGTCATGGTAGCGGGAGTTTTACTCAACCGCCAACCCAGGCACAGGAACCCGTGGGCAACATCACCGTGAAGGAGAACAGGCAATGCAAAACAGTAATTTCAAGATCGGCGAGGTCGTTGACCAGACGGGGTTGTCGATTCCCACCTTGCGTTATTATGACAACGTCGGCCTGATTACCCCATCGGGGCGTAGCCCTGGTGGGTTCAGGCTTTATAGTGAGGCTGATGTACGTCGTGTTTTGCTGGTGCGACGGATGAAACCGCTGGGGTTTACTCTGGATCAGATGCGGGAATTCCTGGAAGCTGCGGAGATTCTTCATAGTTCAGATGGCGGGCAGGACAGTGATACCGCACAGCAGGCACGGAGTAATGCCAAGGCCACCCTTGCCGACATTCGTGAGGAGACGCGCACCCGCTACGAAAAGCTACGCAAGCAAATTGCCTACGCTGAGGAATTCCTCGATCTGGTCAACACCCTGGTACCCTAAACTGCCCCCATCCTTCGCAGGGAGAAAAAGACCATCGTATTGAATGCGCTCTGTCGAATCGCGTTCCAGATGAAGTGGACGAACGCCCGCGGCCTCTCCGGAGTGGATGGCGATAGTACAGAGGACTTCTGAAATCCGTGCAGACGACTCCTCAAAACGACACAGTCATCCAAGGTCACAAAATCGAAAATTGTCACTTAACCCCATCACTTCCAAACCGGCTTAAGTGACAAAATGCCATCGCTAAAGTCCCGATTTGAGTCCCAGGACGTGCGCCTTAAGAGAAATAACTAAAGCCCCTACCAGTGTTTCTCCTGGTAGGGGCTTGGAAGTTGGTAGCGGGGGCAGGATTCGAACCTACGACCTCTGGGGTAACAAGAGCCGTGTCATACTTCCTGCGAACGCCACGGTTGAGCAGTGTCGCCCCCGATACACGAAGGCAGATCTCCCCCGAACTGCCGGCTCCCGTGGCGTTCCTTCGTAAGAGCTTTGCGCGCCGCAGCGCATGCGCGCGATTGTTGACGTGTCACACACTGCAACCTAGTTCCACACGATCTGCACCGATTCAGGGTTAAAGGTCTTGGTGCCGCGCACGCCACGGCGCAGGCGCACCTGGCACAGGGTATTGATGACTCGGCGCTGCACGGCAAGCTCTGCGTTGTCGAAGGCATCCACGGGCGAGGCGTAGCCGGTTGTGTCGAGCAGCGCCGATGCGCCAGCAAGACGGGCACGGCGCGTTTCGAGTTTCTCGATCTGCGGCTCATAACGGTTTCGCGCGCGCTTGAGGTCACGGGCCTCGATAAGCTCCTCATCGTAGTCAGCCTGGACGCGGGCGAGCTTTGCGCGAAGCTCAGCGAGTTCGTCGTCGATGGCGTTGACCTCGTCGTCGTCCACAGTCGGCAGCAGGTCCGCCAGGTCGTCACGGCCAAGGCGGGCGCGGATCACGGCGAGCACAAAATCATCGACGCTATGTGTGCGCACTAATCCACAGGCGGCGCAGCGGTAGCGGTCGGCATGTGTGCGCACGGGGTTGCCACACTCGTCGCAGACATACAGACCCGAGCCGAGATGGCGGCGAGTGTTCCGGCGCTCCTTGTTGGTCAGCCGGTCGGGATCGTCGAGCACGTTCTGCACGCGCCACCACAGATCTGGTGTGACGATCGGCTCCCACTGCCCTTTCACCGGCTCGCCGGTATCGGGGTCGCGGACGATATGCGTGACACGGCGGTATTTGTTCTTCACGCCTTTGCGCTTGGCCTTCTTATAAGTGGAGTAACCCGCATACACGGGGTTGCGCAGGATCGAGTGCAACGACGTGTAGGCCCACGGCTGCGCGTCGGGAACCGGCTTTTCTTCCTGGCCTTCAGCGCGGCGTCGAGCGTTGCGCTCTGTGACCACGGTGTACATATGGCGCGGCGTGGTCGGGATATCCGGCAAGCCCGGTTGATCGACCCCAGATAAGGCGCGCGCAATGTCGCGCATGGAGTTGCCCCTCTCGACAGCGCGGAACATACCGAGCACGGCGGCGGCTTCGGATGGAATGATCTCGCCGGTGGAGGTGTAGCCGATAGGGCGCACACCGCCGGAGTACCAGCGGCCCTGCTCGGCGCGTTGCTGTTGCGCACGAGACTGGCGCATGCTCTTTCGCTCGATCTCGCCGCGTGCCACGGCTGCTTTGATGCGCGCGTACATTCTGCCGCCGTCGGTGGCAAGGTCAGCATCACCGTTCGCAGTGACGAGTTTCAGCCCCTGCTCCTCTGCCCTGTCGATCCACTCTTCGAGCTGCCAGGGCTGCCGTGTGAGGCGGTCGAGGTCCCAGCAAATGATCGCGTCGATCTCGCCGCGCTCAAAGGACGCCACCATCGCGTCGTAGTCGGGGCGGTCCACGTCCTTCTTCGACGCGGAGATCGACTGATCGACGTAGGTATGCACGACGTCCCAGCCGCGTTGCTCGGCAAGGGCTTCGCAGTCCTGGCGCTGCCGGTCGATGGCGAGGCCGTCCATGGCAGCATCGAGCGAGATACGGAGGTAAATAGCAGCACGTGTTGTCATGCCGCTAACACTAGCGCGCCTCAGGTTACATTGAAACGAAACTCCACCACATCACCGTCGTGCATGATGTAGTCCTTGCCCTCCTGGCGGACCTTGCCCTTGGCCTTCGCCTCGGCAATCGAACCGGCCTCGACCAAGTCGTTGAAGGACACAATTTCAGCCTTAATGAAACCGCGCTCAAAATCAGTGTGAATCACGCCGGCAGCCTGCGGAGCCGTAGCACCCTTCGGAATGGTCCAGGCGCGAGACTCCTTCGGGCCAGCGGTCAGGTAGGTCTGTAGCCCCAGGGTGCGGAAACCAGCGCGAGCAAGCGAATGCAGGCCCGGCTCAGTCTGACCAATTTCGGCCAGCAGCTCATTGCGGGATTCCTCATCCAGCTCCAGCAGGTCCGACTCGGCCTTCGCATCGAGGAATACACAGTCCGCCGGTTCCACAGCAGCGGCCAGATCCGCGCGGCGGTCCTCGTCGGCAAGCACTTCCTCGTCAGCATTGAAGACGTAGAGGAACGGCTTTGCGGTGAGCAAGTGCAGCTCGCGCAGAGCGGAGAGCTTCACATCATCAGAAGCAGCGAAGAGAGTGCGCCCCTCTTCCAGCACGGCAAGAGCCTGCTTGACGGCTTCAACCTCGCCGACCTTTTCCTTATCCTTCTTGGCTTCCTTCTCCAGACGCGGCAGCGCCTTCTCAATAGTCTGGATATCAGCCAGAATCAGCTCGGTTTCAATCACACCGATGTCAGAGGCCGGGTCAACCTTGCCGTCGACATGCACAACGTCATCATCATTGAAGACACGGACGACCTGACAGATAGCGTCAGCCTCGCGGATGTTGGCGAGGAACTTGTTACCAAGACCTTCGCCCTCCGATGCACCCTTGACGATGCCGGCGATGTCCACAAACGACACCGTAGCCGGAAGAATACGCTCGGAGCCGTAAATTTCGGCGAGCTTATTCAAACGGGGATCGGGAAGCTCCACAACGCCGACGTTCGGCTCGATGGTGGCGAACGGATAATTCGCAGCCAGCACATCGTTGCGTGTCAAGGCGTTAAACAGGGTTGACTTTCCGACATTGGGCAGACCGACGATTCCAAGTGTAAGACTCACATTGCTCATCTTACGGCTCGGGGAGAAAGATTTGAACTCGCCCTAACTTCGTGAAGTTGCCCCCTATCCCCTCCGAACCCCCATAATGAATACGTGAGCAATAAACCCAATGAAGGCGAAGAGTGGACTGCGCAGTCCGAAAAAGACGCTATCGATCACGTAATGGGATCGGAGCCTCTGCGTATAGAACAGTCTCTGTCTATCCCCTCCGACGCCCATAAGTCAGCGGCAACGCAACCGGATCTGCCGGAAGATGCTGAAAACCTCGATGAGCTTATGAGCGAAAATGACTCCGAGTCCATCGACCGCGCCGACGTCATTGGCGAGGGCGCCCGATGGTTCGCAGGTTGGTGCCTGCGTTTCCTCATCACCGCAGCGGCGCTGTATGTCAGCGCTATGATTCTGGGAAAGATTTGGGCTGGCGTTCTGCCGATTCTGCTGGCTCTGATTGTCTCCACGGTGCTGGCTCCGCCCGCCGTGTTCCTGATGAAACACCGCTGGCCCCGCGCACTCTCCGCACTGACGGTCATCCTAGGCGCGCTGGCGCTGCTTGGCGGCGTCGTCGCGTTCCTCGCACCGACTGTGCAGTCGCAGTTCCCAGAATTGCGTCGCCAGTTCACCGACGGCATTCAAGAAGTCCAGAACATCATTCAGGCACCGCCATTTAACGTCAAGGATGAACAAATCCTCGACGCTCTGGACCAGGGTTCCCAATGGCTCCAGGAGCGCTCCGGCGATATCGCCAACACAGTCTTCCAAGGCATCTCGGTGGTCTCTTCGGTCGCCGTAACCTTGATGGCAATGCTGGTGCTGACGTTCTTCTTCATCAAGGACGGCCAGGACTTCCTGCCATGGCTCCGCCGCCTGACCGGACGTCGCCTCGGCTGGCATCTCACGGAGGTACTCACCCGCTCCTGGAACACGCTGTCGGGCTACATCCGCACGCAGGCTATCGTTTCGCTTATCGACGCGGTCTTCATCGGTGCCGGTCTTGCGATTTTGAATGTGCCGCTGGCAATGGTCCTGGCCGTGGTGACTTTCTTCGCTGGCTTCATTCCTATTGTCGGCGCGTTCACCGCCGGCTTCATTGCGGTGGTTGTCGCACTTGTTGCCAACGGCCTGACCACAGCAATCTTTGTCTTGCTCATCATCATTGCCGTCCAGCAGATTGAGGGCAACATCCTCTCCCCAATCCTGCAGGCCAAGGCTATGGACCTGCACGCCGCAATCGTCTTGTTGGTGGTTCTGCTCGGTGGCGGTATCTTCGGCATCATCGGCGCTTTCCTGGCTGTGCCAGTCACTGCAGTCGTCGCGGTCTGGTTCCGCTACCTCGGCGACCTCACGGATTTGCGAACGGGTGACAAGACCGCAAAGGACATCGAGTTCGCCACGGATGCCGGGTCAATCTCCGGCATTCAGATTGAAGCTGCCGGCCGTGCGATGCGCGACCGACTGGCTTCGTTCCGTCTGGGCAGTGATGACTCCGACAGCTCCGCGGAGAGCGCTGTGAAGGCAGATGCTCGCACCGCCGGTAAGGTTTCCCCCGATGCTGGTCCGACCAAGCAGGAAGAGGGAACGATGACCAAGGCCTTCCACAAGGTCACTGAAGTCGTCTCCGGGCCTTTCTCTAAGAAAAACAAGTAAGGCGAGATTCCGAGACACGGGCAGGCTCTTGTACCGGGCTTGCCCGTTTTTATCACTAATAACCGGTAGGATACGCATTCGTGTCGAACAGATCAGCAATAACCCGTAAAGGCAGTGTGAACAAACCTCTGCTTCCACGCGTGCCAATGTTTGTGCCGCCGTTGCTGATGCTTCTGGCCGGCGTTTTTGGTTTGCTCTTTTCTGTTCCCAACGGTTCGCTTGGCAAGCCCTACTTCATTGCTTTTGCCGTGGCTGCTGTGGCCGGAACACTGTTGGTGGTTCCTCGCGGTCTGGTAGTTACCGTCGCTCAAATCCCTATTTTGTTCGCGCTTGTCACCTTTTTCACAGCGTGGTTTACCGGTTCTCTCGCCGATCCCGAAAATGGTGGCGCGACCGCGACGACCTCTAAACGCGCTCGCCTGGTGACCTCCGCATATCCCATCATCCAGCAGTTCCCGTGGCTGCTGATCTTGATGATCATCTGTGTCATCATCGCAGTGTGGCGTTACCTCGAAATCACCCGCACCCAGGAGAAATCCCTCAACACCCAGCGCAAGGCCGCTAAACAACGCCAGCACCGTGACGAAGCCGCTGTCGAATCCAGCTCTCAGGTTCGCCGTCGTCTCGCCGAATCTGATCGCCGCGTAGCTTCTCGCTCTCAGGAACGTCCTGCTTCACGACGTCCCGCTGCGGACATTATCCGAGATGCCGAAGCTCGCCGCCAGGCGCGCCAGCAGGCTGCGCGCTCTCGGCAGGAGAGTTCTCGTTCTGGTGCCCGACCGGCAGCGAGCGCCAACTCGGCATCGCGCAACGCCGAGCAACTGCGTGAGCGACCAGTTGACCGCTCTGGGGAGCGCGCCCAGCAGCGCTCGAATTTCGCACAGCGGGCCCAGCAGCCAACATCCCGTTGGCAGTCTCGCCCGCATCCGGGCCAGGCGCAGTTCACTCAGGATTCCACTTCGTCAAACTCGACCAGACAGCAGCCTCGTCGTCCAATTGAACGGCCAAACGCACCGCAGCGGCCGAAGCAGGAGTTTCCCCGTCGTCAAGCGGCAGGAACGGCACGGATGTGGGGAGAACAGTCTTCGCCGGAGTCTCGGTCCGAAAAGTCTCAACAGAGCCCCGCACGCCCGGGGAGCAACCACCGCCGCACCGAGGAGTGGCCACCGCGACAGCAGCGCCCTCGCCAGGAGCGCATAACCGGGCGCGATACCAGGTCTCGTTACCGCAAGTAGCTCGGGCTTGCACTTTTACCGTCACAGTTGCCCACAGGCAGATTTAGCCTGCGGGCAACGTGCGTTTATAAGCAGGACAATCCGCCCCATCGTGTAAGTGTTGATGTATGTCGAAATTGGAAACGTCGGCCGAGAAACCGGTTCAGGTTCGACGCCTGAACCAGTTAGTCAAGGACTACATTGAGCGCCTTGGACAGATTTGGGTCGAGGGGGAAATCGCCCAGGTCAACTCCAAGCCGAGCTGGAAGCTCTCCTACATCACTCTGCGTGACACCTCCGCGGAGTTTTCGGTGTCGGTGACTTGTTCTACGACGGCTCTCCGCAATAATCCACTGCGCAACGGCGACCGCGTGGTGGTTTTGGGCAAGCCTGCGTTTTATGCCGGGCGGGGGCAGTTTTCCCTGTGGGCTACGGAGTGGAGGCCCGTAGGTTTGGGGCAACTATTGGCGCGGTTGGAACAGCTGCGCCAGGCGCTAGCGGCGGAAGGACTTTTTGATCCACGGCTGAAACGCCCTCTGCCCTATCTCCCCAACAAGATCGGGTTGATTACTGGTCGCGGTTCAGCGGCTGAACGCGATGTGCTTTCGGTCGCGGGCGCCCGCTGGCCCGAGGTGAATTTCCGGGTAATCAACACGATTGTGCAGGGTGCCAAGGCTGTTCCGGAGATTATTGAGGCGCTTGCACAGCTCGACGCCGACCCGGAGGTTGATGTCATCATCGTCGCCCGTGGCGGTGGCAGTGTCGAAGATTTGCTGCCTTTTTCAGATGAGGCTCTGATTCGTGCGGTGAGTAAGGCGACAACACCGGTGGTTTCTGCAATCGGGCACGAGCCGGATACTCCGCTGTTGGATTACGTCGCTGATTTACGTGCTGCCACACCGACGGATGCGGCAAAGAAAACAGTGCCCGATGCTGCTGAGGAACGACGCCTCATTGCACAGCTGCGTGAGCGCTCCTCGGCATCTCTGCGACGATGGGTTGACCGTGAAGTAGCGACTCTGCGGGATTTGACGTCGCGGCCGGTACTGCGCGATCCGCTCACTCCCATCCGCGTGCGTGAAGAGTTTGTCACGGCGCAGGTTGATCGGCTGCGTTTTCTCATCCACCGCAGTCTGGAACGTGAGGAAGCCGTGGTATCGGGATTGCGCGGCAAGGTTTCAGCACTTGGCCCCTCTGCCACACTCGCTCGCGGCTATGCCATCGTGCAGGCACAATCGGCTACTCAGCCGGAACCACAGATTGTGACCTCTATTGCAGATGCTCCGATGGGTTCCCAACTGCGAATTCGCGTCAGTGACGGCTCCATCTCTGCAGCGACGCTAGCTACGAAGCCGGCGAATTAGTAAGCAATGACTTTTCCAACCTTGAAGCTTTAACTACTAAATGTGAAGGACGTATTCGCTAATGAATGACAATGTTTTCGGCGCGGGTCAGGCTCCCTCTTCGGAGGAACAGGTACCGGTGGAGAACCTGAGCTACGAGCAGGCTCGAGATGCGCTGGTCGAGACCGTCAAGCTCCTAGAACTCGGACAGATGAGCCTGGATGAATCCCTGGCGCTGTGGGAGCGAGGCGAGGCGCTGGCCCGCCGCTGCGAGGAGCATTTGGCTGGCGCCCGGGCAAAGGTTGAAGCCGCCTTGGCCAGCAAGAATCAGGATGTCGCGGCTTCTGCCGAGAATGCGGGCGGTGAGGAATAAAAAGAGACGAGAAACGATCGTCAGTGCACGTCGTTTCTCATCTCGTGGCCGATAGTTGAGTTCAGCTATTTTATCGCGCTAGTTGGAATTATCGACCCAGGCGACCTCTCAACTCAGCTTACTTTGCTGGTGCCGACGGCGTCTCGGACGCAGTCTGCTGCGGCTGTGACGGATTCGGCATTGTCGCGTCCGGATCGATTGGCTCGGCCTTCTGCAAAGCCGCCGCCAACTGTGTGAACTCCTCATCGTTGGCAGTGCCCTCGATAATTGCGCGGGAGTCACCGAGGTCCCCAACCCATACGCGACGCACGTTGTCCTCAGCCGGCACATACTTAGTCCAGGTTGTTCCTTCCACGTCAGTGGTACCGTCGCGGAGACGATTCTTACCGTCATCCGGCAGCTGACCTGCTTCCGCATCTGTCTGCGTGACCTGGGCGAATGCTCCGCTAGCGGTGACATAGCCAATAATGGTCGTCTGCTTCCCCGCCGCCATACCCGCGCGGGTCGAGTTTGAAGTCCAGCCCTCAGGCACCTTCGGCAGGCGGACTGGATAGTCCACGCGCCGAGCCTCCATGTTCACGAATGGGGCGGCATCGACCTCGCGCACCGGACCGTTTTCCGGCTTCCCGGGGTTAAAACTGCACAGGCCGGTAAAGCCGATGGTGACAGCCACCGCAAGAAACATCACCACGAGGGTGAGAATCATGTCTCGACTGTCCTGCAAAATCCTAGGTTTCTCATTCGCCACGCGCTCAAGTATGCCAAAGGCCCCGCAACGAACCTAGTCATCAGTCGCATCCGCACAGCTGCGGCTAGCAATACTTGATGACGGACGCTGTCGACGTCGTCAAGCGAACGGATTTCAGAACAAAATACTGATACTCACGTGATGTGGGAGTTTAGCCCTGAAGCTCCCCCCACTTTGGCGCTGCGTCCACCCCCGAACATCAAAAAGGTGGAACACTAGTAACAGATGCAATGGCGCTAAAACGGATGCGCCAAACATCGATTAATAGGAATTGTTGCAGCGCTAAGCCCTGGTTTCCTGGCGTGGCGTCTCCCAGCACATTCTCAAACCTCAAAAGAGTTCCTAAAAAAGACGGAAGGGCCAGAATTCAATGAACGCCTCGAATCCTGAAGCACCAGATCGCAACCTTGCGATGGAGCTCGTCCGAGTTACTGAGTCCGCTGCACTGGCAGCTGGTCAGTGGGTCGGTCGTGGTCAGAAGGAAAAGGGCGACGGCGCTGCCGTCGATGCCATGCGTCAGCTCATCAACACCGTGGCTATGAACGGTGTCGTTGTTATTGGCGAGGGCGAAAAGGACGAAGCTCCGATGCTGTTCAACGGCGAAAAGGTCGGCAACGGCCAAGGCCCGGCCGTTGACATCGCGGTTGACCCGATTGACGGCACGACTCTGATGGCTGAGGGCCGCCCGAACTCCATCGCTGTTCTTGCCGCTGCAGACCGCGGTTCCATGTACGACCCATCGGCTGTGTTCTACATGGACAAGATTGCTGTTGGCCCGGAAGCTGCCGGCAAGATTGACATCGAGGCTCCGGTTGAGCACAACATTAAAGCCGTCGCTAAGGCCAAGGGTCTGCGTCCGGAAGATGTCACCGTTGTCGTGCTGGATCGCCCGCGCCACGCTGACATGATTCGTGACATCCGCGAGGCTGGCGCCAAGGTTCGCCTCATCGGCGACGGTGACGTTGCCGGCGCTGTTGCCGCAGCGCAGGACACGAACTCCGTCGATATCATGATGGGCGTCGGCGGCACCCCAGAAGGTGTCATCACCGCATGCGCCATGAAGTGTATGGGCGGCGAGATCCAGGGCAAACTGCACCCACGCGATGAGGCTGAAATTAAGAAAGCTCTCGACGCTGGACACGATCTTTCTCGTGTTCTGACCACCGATGACCTGGTCGCATCCGACAACTGCTACTTCGTTGCCACCGGTGTCACCAACGGCGACATGCTGCGCGGTGTCGCTTACCGCGGTAACGGCGCGTGGACCCGCTCGCTGGTTATGCGCTCCAAGTCAGGCACCATTCGTCGCATCGAGGCTTTCCACTCCCTGGAGAAGCTGCGCAAGTACGCCAGCATCGACTACGGCAAGGGCGAGATGCCTGACATCGATCTGTAAGTAACTACCCCTTTAGTGGTGCCCTCAGGGCACCACTTTTTTAACAAACTGATTCATACTTGAAGACGAATGCGCTAACGGTTCTGCATCGCATGAAAATTGCATGCGCAATGAGGGGCCGTTCTGCGCGCACTCAAGTTCCCCTAACTGAAAGAGGCAACGAATGACAGAGCAGCAGTTCCGCATCGAGCACGACACCATGGGCGAGGTTAAGGTTCCGGTTAACGCCCTGTGGCGCGCACAGACTCAGCGTGCAGTTGAGAACTTCCCGATTTCCGGCCGTCCGCTGGAGTCTGCACAGATTCGCGCTATGGGTCTGCTGAAGGCAGCTTGCGCCATCGTCAACAAGGAGCGCGGCCTGCTGTCTGCTGAGCAGGCAGATGCCATCGTCGCCGCTGCCAAGGAAATTGCCGAAGGCAAGCACGATGCTGAGTTCCCGATTGACGTCTTCCAGACCGGTTCGGGCACTTCTTCCAACATGAACACCAACGAAGTCATTGCGTCCATCGCAAAGGCCAACGGCGTTGAGGTTCACCCGAATGACCACGTCAACATGGGTCAGTCTTCCAACGACACCTTCCCGACTGCCACTCACGTCGCAGCAACCGAGGCAGCTGTCAAGGACCTCGTCCCGGGACTGAAGGTTCTGCAGGAGTCCCTGGCTAAGAAGGCCAAGGAATGGGAGACCGTTGTTAAGTCCGGCCGCACTCACCTGATGGACGCTGTCCCAGTGACCCTGGGTCAGGAGTTCTCCGGTTACGCTCGCCAGATTGAGGCTGGTATTGAGCGCATCGAGGCCACCCTGCCGCGTCTGGGCGAGCTGCCAATTGGTGGTACCGCTGTTGGCACTGGCCTGAACACCCCGGCGGACTTCGGTGCCAAGGTCACCGCTGAGCTCGTCGAGCTGACCGGCATCAAGGAGCTACGCGAGGCTCAGAACCACTTCGAGGCTCAGGCTAACCGCGATGCCCTGGTCGAATTCTCCGGCGCTATGCGCACCGTTGCAGTCTCCCTGAACAAGATCGCTAACGACATCCGCTGGATGGGCTCCGGCCCGCTGACCGGCCTTGCTGAGATTCACCTGCCGGATCTGCAGCCGGGTTCCTCCATCATGCCGGGTAAGGTCAACCCGGTTCTGTGTGAGACTGCCACCCAGGTCGCAGCGCAGGTTCTGGGCAACGACACCGCTGTTGAGTTTGCTGGCGCTAACGGCGCATTCGAACTGAACGTCTTCATCCCGGTCATGGCACGTAACGTGCTGGAGTCCGCTAAGCTGCTGGCGAACACCGCACGCGTCTTCGCCGAGAAGCTGGTGGACGGCATCGAGCCGAACGTTGAGCGTATGAAGACTCTGGCTGAGTCCTCCCCGTCGATTGTGACCCCGCTGAACTCCGCCATCGGCTACGAGAACGCAGCTAAGGTCGCTAAGACCGCTCTGAAGGAAGGTAAGACCATCCGTCAGACTGTTATCGACATGGGCTTTGTCGACGGCGAGAAGCTGACCGAGGAAGAGCTGGACAAGCGCCTCGACGTGCTGGCAATGGCCAACACTGATCGTGACTAGTTCTTTCTGAACTCGAAGGTGTGAGAGCACCTTACGCATAAGACCCCGTAGTCTCACTTCACTGAAAGACTTCGGGGTCTATTTTTTCCTAAACGTCGGACAAGTTTCAGAGAGTGACTAACTATTCCCACCTATCGCCACACCATCGCATTTCCTCGCCGTTGCGTCGCCGAGTGGTTCTCCCGCCCCGGCGCTGTCACCCGCCTAACACCGGGGCTTCTCCCGATGTCACCGAAATCCGAAGCCGCCAACCTCGCCGACGGCACGACCGTATTCTCCGTGCCGGCTGGCCTCAAATGGATTGCATGTCACGACCCGGCCGGTTTCCTCCCCGGCCAGAGATTCATTGACGAAGTCACCAGCGAACCCTTTCGCCGCATCACGGGGTGGAAGCACACCCATGTTCTCTCCAATACTCCGCTTGACGACGGCAGCGCTGGCACGGTTTTAGAGGACACCGTTGACACCAAGGTTCCGGTACCCGGGTTAGATTCGATGTTCGCCTACCGTGCTACGAAGGTTGCTGGCGACCTTGCGGCCGTCGATAGGCTTTCGGAGTATTTGGGGCATGTGCCGGAGCCGCTGACAGTGGCGATCAGTGGAGCTACGGGGACCATCGGGACGCAGCTGCGCGCGCTACTGACCACGGCCGGACATGAGGTGATTTCGCTGGTGCGCTCACGTGAACAGACGGGTGTGGACAAGCGATATTGGGATACTGCGGCACCCGCAGCTGACTTGCTGGAGGGAGTCGACGCGGTCATCCATCTGGCCGGCGCACCGATTGCGGGGCGCTTCACGGAGGCGCATCTTCGAAAGGTTCGCCATTCCCGTGTCGAACCAACGCGAGCTCTGGCAAAGCTCGTTGCATCTACTGACAGCGTGAAGGTCGCGGTTGGAGCGTCGGCGGTGGGGTTCTACGGTGCGGATCGTGGCCCAGAGGTGCTCACCGAGGACGCTGGCCCTGGCGCGGAAGCGCAGCGTTACGACGGCAGCGCCGCCGCGGACAGTCTCTCGGCTATTGTGCGCGATTGGGAAAATGCATGGGATCCCGCTCGCGATGCAGGCAAGCGGGTCGTAAACGTCCGCACTGGTCTTGTGCTTGCTGGTGGCGGCGGTCTCTTGCCGCTACTAGCGGGCGTGGTGTTCACCGGGCTTGGAGGCAGATTGGGGTCGGGCGAGCAGTGGTTCCCGTGGATTGCTTTGGACGACCTGTTGGACATCTATCACCGGTCGTTGGCAGATTCCGGCCTTGCCGGACCTGTCAATGCGGTGGTGCCACTGGCTTTCGGAGTGAATAATGCGGAGTTCACGAGGGTATTGGGAGAGGTCTTGCACCGCCCGACGGCGGTTCCGATTCCTTCACTGGGGCCTGCAGTACTGCTGGGCAAACGCGGTGCTGCGGAGTTGGCTCTCGCGAATCAGAGAGTAGAGGCAGCAGCGCTGCAAAAGGCGGGGCACAGGTTCCGCTTCACTTCGCTTAACGACGCCCTGCGCCACGAGCTATTGAAGGAGAGGTAGCCTTCCACCGTGCCTACACAAAACACGAAGGTTGTGTAATTGAATGGCGCGTTGCGACTATCAACAACCCGACCCCTGCGCCTGAGTCCACGGCATCCTGAACAACCCAAAGATGCTCTCTGCATAGGTACTTAAACACCTGTTGACTCATCAACTTGCCATCACATTGCACTCGGTGTAACTTTGCACCTCGTGCAAATTGATGAGAATACCTATCACAGATTGGATCCGGGCCAACACCCCGAGTGCGGCCTCCGGGAGCTCAAAAGGTTTCAAACACACTGCGCTTTGGCCGATGCCGCGACCGCCCTTGTGTTAGATCGCGGATACGACCAAGTCAACATCGAAGACATCTGTCAGCGGGTCAATATCAGTCGACGCACATTCTTCAATTACTTCGACTCCAAGGATCAAGCCATCTTCGGCAACGGCATCATGTCATTCGATGCTGACGATGAAGAGGTATTCCTCGCCCAATTTCACCAAGACCCCATCGCGGACATGCTCGATTTCATCGAGAAAAAGCAGCAATCCCAGCTACTCCGATATAAAGAGCTGGGGGCAACCGAAGAGTTTCACCGTCTGCTCAAGGAGCGTATCCGCGAGATTTTGCGCAATGAGCCAAAGCTATCGACGGTTGTCATTTCGAATTTTGGCAACTCAATGCGCCGCGTCCGTTCTGCCTTTGAGCGCTATTTCGAGATGAATCCACAGTCGCGCACGCACCCCGAGCTCCCCGTCGCACACGAGGTAGC
The DNA here is from genome assembly GCF_001838215.1 of Corynebacterium sp. HMSC061H03. Taxonomy (NCBI): domain Bacteria; kingdom Bacillati; phylum Actinomycetota; class Actinomycetes; order Mycobacteriales; family Corynebacteriaceae; genus Corynebacterium; species Corynebacterium sp. HMSC061H03. Next base: position 80,555 of record NZ_KV836086.1, on the reverse strand, counting down.
ACTGTCGGTCGGTTTCGTCCGCGAATGCGTGCTCTACTCATCGGCTCATCGGGACGAATTCACAACAGATACACCGCTTCACGACGCCGCCGACGTCGTTAAACATTTCTGGAGGAGGAATAGTGACAGCTAGCAACACCACTGCTCAAGACCAAACCGACACCACGGTTTCTGACAACAAGTCCCACTTGGGAATCATCTTCTTCGCGCTCATTCTCACTATGCTGATGAGCTCGCTGGGGCAGATGATTTTCGCCACCGCCCTTCCGACGATCGTCGGCGAGCTCGGCGGAGTTGACCACATGTCGTGGGTTATTTCTGCATTCCTGTTGGCACAGACTGTGGCAATGCCGATTGTCGGCAAGCTCGGTGACATGATTGGGCGCAAGGGCCTGTTCATGATGGGCATCGCGCTGTTCATGGTCGGTTCCGTCATGGGTGCAATCACCAACTCCATGAGCCTGCTCATCGCCGCCCGCGCTTTTCAGGGATTTGCTGGCGGTACATTGATGGTTTCCTCACAGGCCATCTTGGCTGAGGTTATTCCCGCACGTCAGCGCGGTAAGTACATGGGCATCATGGGTGCTGTGTTCGGCCTGAGTTCCGTGCTAGGACCAGTACTGGGAGGCTGGTTCACCGACGGCCCGGGCTGGCGCTGGGGTCTGTGGATCAACGTCCCAATGGGCGTGGTTGCACTATCGGCAGCCGCAGCCTTCCTGAAGTTGCCACGCCGCCAGCGCGAAGGCAATTTCGACTACATCGGCACGATGTTCTTGACTGCCGCTGCCTCGACGCTAATTCTCACCACCACCTGGGGCGGCACACAGTACGAGTGGCCCTCTGGCATCATCATTTCACTCATCGTTGCCTCGGCCATTTCCTGGGTGCTGTTCTTCTTCACCGAGACCCGAGTTGCCAACCCACTGATTCCGACGCACCTGTTTAACAACCGCAACTTCGTGCTCACAACCGTGTCGGGTTTGATTCTGGGTATCGCAATGTTTGGCACTATGGCCTACATTCCGACTTACCTGCAGATGGTGCACTCAATGTCGCCGACCGCGGCAGGCTTGATGATGACACCGATGATGGTTGGCATGCTGCTGACCTCGATTGGCGTAGGCCAGATAGTTTCGCGGACTGGTAAGTACCGCTTCTACCCATTCGTCGGCCTGATGATTATGGCGGTCTCGCTTTATCTGCTGTCCACCCTGGAGACCACCACCCCGCTGTGGCAGGTTGGTGTTTACCTGTTCATCATGGGCTTCGGCCTGGGTACCGGCATGCAGGTCCTGGTGCTAATCGTCCAGAACTCCTTCCCGGTTGCCATGGTCGGTACTGCTACCGCTGCGAATAACTTCTTCCGCCAGATTGGCGGCGCGGTGGGTTCTTCTATCGTGGGCTCAATTTTCATCCACCGCATGAAGGACCTGGCAGGCGAACGCATTCCAGCGGCCGTCGAACAGATTAAGGCCGCATCACCAGAGGCTGCGGCGGAGTTCGCAAAACAGATGGGCCCGGAGGGCTTTTCCTCTAAGTCGATCGGTTCGTTGACGCCACATGCGCTAGATAGCATGCCGGCGCCAATCCATGAAGCGCTGATCTCCAGCTACAACGATGGTTTGACGCCAATCTTCTTGGTGCTAATGCCAGTGATTATCCTGGCAGCAATCATTGTGTTCTTTGTTCGCGAGGATCCGTTGAAGGAAACCGTCGAGTAATTAATGCAAGGGGAGCCGTAGCTCCCGGCAGCTATGCCCCCACCTGGCCGTCGGCGCGGTCGAGCTTGTCCAGAATCGGACGGTTCGGCTCACCGGCGGCTTCTGCTTCTTCCTGGACACGCTTCAGCGCACGTTCCTCTGGCTTTTCCAGGAGCTTTTCCAAAATAATGACATCGCGCCACTGCCCCGCCATCGGGCCGTAGGTCATCTTTGCCATGTGGTGGTAGATCCCCACTTCGCGGAAGCCGAGCTTTCGATGTAGCTTTAACGATCCAACATTCTCCGGGAAGACCCACGAGTGAATCGACCAGCAGTCGAGCTCCGTGGCATCGTCGATAAGCTTCTGCAGCAACGTCGCCGCCAGCCCCATGCCCTGCCCGTCAGGGTGAACGTAGATGGAGTCTTCGATGACGCCATTGAAAATCGGGCGCTTGGATACCGGCGCTGCCGATGCCCATGCCAGAATCTTGTCCGGGTTCTCCGCGTCGACGGCCACGTAACACAAATCCACTCGCTTGAGTGCGATGAATTCGTCCCACTCGGGAGCGGAGTGCTCCCACGACGCATGCCCCGTATCCAGGCCAATCTCGTAGATCTCTTGGATCTGTGGATAGTCCTCTTCACGCATCATTCGAATCGTGAAATCGCGCTTCTTTTCAGCCATAACTACAAGTGTGGCTAATTTTTCCGCGCACGTCGAACGAAACGGCAAAAATATTGTAAAAAGATTACTTTCTCCTGCGTGGTCGCCCGTTTCCGCCACTGCTTCGACGGTCGCCACGACCACTACGCGCATGCTTTACGACGGCCCCAGCGCGCTGCCGGCGGGCTTGCTTAGCAAGCGTCTTTTCTCGGGCCGACAACTTCTTCGGCTGCTCGTCAGCCTTCTTGCGCCCCAACTGCGTGCGTGTCGACCCCTCCCTGCGCCCCTGGACAATGCCGACGAACTCCTGCCGGAGCTCGTCGTCCTCTGCTTTCGGCCACACCAACCAAATAGCTGTCCGAGTCAGCGGATCTGTGGCACCTTCCTCAGCCACCAAGTTCGATGAGGCCACCGCCTTCTTCGATAGCGCCTTCAAAATCGTGCGAGGTCCCACTACGACACCTGCACCAGTGGCTGCGACAGGCAGCATCTGTCGCAGCTCGTCCGCATCCACGGAGTTCAGCAGCACAGTTTCGTCCGCCAACAGCTCCTCCGGCACGGACTCTGTGAGGGAGAATACGTGTTCTTTTTCGTAGGCCACGCCCCAGGCTTCGTCGTAAAGCCGGATGCGATGGAGCGACTCGGGCAGCGAGCCTTCGGACTCTAACCGAACAAGCGCCATGTCAGCGGCACCGCCGACCAGGTCGGACATCGGATCGTCGGCGGCGTGGGTGTGCAGTGTTGCCGGAATCCGATCTCTAAAGCGGCGAAACCACTTCTCGGGACTGGTGCCGGTGGCGAACACGATGCGCAGGACGGCGGGTTCAGGAGTCGACATACTCCGCAAGGTTACTCGAATGGGTGCTAGCGTTGAACCCATGAAACCCCTAACCGCAGCCAAGAAACTTGGCATTTTCCTCCCGGCCACACCCGAGGAATTTCGCACTGGTGAGATTTCGCACGCGCAGTTTGCGGAACTGCAGTCCAATCCGCCGGAGTGGCTCGCTGAGCTACGCCGCAACGGACCGCACCCGCGCCCGGAAGTTGCCCGCAAGCTGGGCATTACTATCACGGCGTTGAAGAAGAATGACATGGACAAGCCGCTGACAACGGCGGAGATTAAGGATTTGCTCGAGCAGATGCCGGGGTGGCTGGAGGCCGCTCGTGAGTCCATGGCGAAGCAGCGCGCGGAAGCCGCTGAGGCAGAGTCCAAGAAGGACGACGGCCCTGGTCGGGCTGCCGCCGAAGCTGCTCGCAACGCCGAGAAATAGCAGACACAGCAGACACAGCAGACACAGCAGACACAGCCGACGTCTTCAAGGAGGATCCTCGTGGCCATCGACTACACCGCACATGCAATCAACCACAAGGGCAACGGTACGGTTGTCCTGATTGGCTCGCTGGGCACCACACAGGGGATGTGGGAGCCACAGGTAGCCGCTTTGAGCGAAAAGTACCAGGTCATCACGCCAGATGTCCGTGGCCATGGCGAATCCCCTATCCCCGAGGGCGAGTGGGACATGAGCCACTTGGCCGCCGACATCATCGAGGTCCTCGATGAGGAGGATATTGACCGCGCACATTTTGTGGGACTATCTCTCGGCGGCGCTATCGCCCAAACCATCGCACTAGAACACGCCGATCGCGTGGTCAGCCTGACACTGTCGTCGACGGCGCCGAAATTCGGCACACCCGAGGCCTGGCAGGAAAAGGCCCAGCTCGTGCGCGACAAGGGCACGATCGCACTCGCCGACACTGTCGTCCGCAACTGGTTTACCGACGAGTGCTTCGACACTACCCCTGAGCTCCCCGCCCGCTTCCGCGACATGATCGCAGATTGCCCCGATGACGGCTACATCGGCGCCTGCGGAGCACTCTCTCGCTTCGACACCCGCGAGCGCCTCGCCGAGATCACCGCTCCGACGCTGGTCATCGCCGGCAAGCAGGACACCTCTACGTCTCTCGACGTCGTCACTTCGCTTCACGACGGCATCGCGGGCTCGACCATGGTCGTCATTTCACCGGCCAAGCACCTGCTCAACCAGGAAACCCCGGAGTACTACAACTCGGCCCTGCTGGCGCACATTGATGGGATTGCCGACTAGCGCCTAATCGCAGCAATAAAAATAACGCGACCTGCTCGCTGTCCATTCCACGGGGACGGCGCACAGGTCGCGTCATTTTTTCGAGTGCAATTGGAGGTTGCTATGACTGCAGTGGAAGAAGCTCGGATAATCAAGGGAACCGGTCTCCACCTGATGCTCATACTAACTACCACCAGCACTAATGGGAATAAGAAAACGAGAATGTTTCGTTAATCACCCCCATGATGACCATCCAAAACGCCTACCCTATCGACCCCAAAGCCCCAGGGTCCCGCCTGTCAGATATGACAAAAATAGCCATTCACCTGGCTTTGTAGGTTAGCATTACCTAACATTGCCGACTGTCGGGGATAGTCTGGATTCAATAGCACCCCCAACCGCAACGGGGGTAGTTTTCCGGGAAGGCTGGGCGCAATATCCGTCGTCAAGCGATTCCACATCACCAATCGGGAAAAAACTTTTAAAAAAACAAGTGTCTCTCATCACACTCATGCATAATGGGGTACAACAGTCATAGTCACTATGACGATGAACCGAGGCCATCGCGTTTATCTGCAGCGTTTATCTGCGACGTACGAAAAGGCCTTAAGACAAAAATTCCACGACAATATTTCTAGGAGCATGTCATGAAGGACTTTCTGCCCCGTACTCACTTCGAAGAAGAGCACAACATGTTCCGCGACATGGTTCGCGGCTTCGTCGAGAAGGAAATCACCCCGAACGTAGAGCGCTGGCACAAGGAAGGTCAGCCGGACCGCGAGGTCTTCAAGAAGGCCGGCGAGCTCGGTCTGATTGGTATGTCCACTCCGGAGGCATACGGCGGTGGCGGAGAGATGGACTTCCGCTACAACCAGGTCCTGAACGAGGAGCTTTCCAACGCTGACTGTGGCTCCATCGTCGTTTCCTTCGGCGTTCTCAACGACCTGGTCGCTCCGTACCTGGCTAAGTTCGGCAACGAAGAGCAGAAGCAGAAGTACCTGGCTTCCATGAACGCCGGCGACACCATCGGCTGCCTCGCCATGACCGAACCGGGCGCAGGTTCCGACCTGGCAGGTATGCGCACTTTCGCCAAGAAGGACGGCGACCACTACGTCCTCAACGGCACCAAGATCTTCATCTCCAACGGCATGATGGCGGACTTCGCTCTCGTCGCAGCTATCACCGACCCATCCAAGGGCCGCGCTGGTGTCTCCATGTTCATCGTCGACGCCGACCTCGAGGGCTTCACCAAGGCTGGCCCGCTGCAGAAGGTCGGCTTGAAGGCTCAGGACACCGCTGAGCTCAACTTCGACAACGTCCGCGTTCCGGCCGAGAACCTGCTCGGCGAAGAGGGTGCCGCCTTCGGCTACCTCCGCACCAACCTCGCTCACGAGCGACTGACCCTGGCTTGCGGCTCTGTTGCAACTTCCCGCCGCGCCTGGACCCTCGCTTACAAATACGCTCAGGAGCGCGAGGCATTCGGCCGCCCGATCATCCAGCACCAGGTCCACGGCCACTACCTGGCCGACATCGCCACCCGCGTCACCGCCCTGCAGGCTTTCGTTGACCAGGCCGTTATGGCTCACAACGCAGGCCAGCTGGACGAGACCGGCGCTTCCATGGCCAAGTACTGGACCACCGAGGAGCAGCAGGACATCGTTACCCGCTGCCTGCAGATGTTCGGTGGCTACGGCTTCATGCTCGAGTACCCAATCTCCACTCACTACCTCGACTCCAAGGTCCAGACCATTTACGGTGGCACCAACGAGATCATGAAGGAAATCATCTTCCGTCGCATCGCCAAGGGCGGCGCAGAGTAAACAGCGCACGTCGGCCTAGCCGATTCGCCCCCAAACCCCGTCAGGTCTTCCTGGCGGGGTTTTTGCATACCTCAAAGTGGGTGGCTGGCGATTATTTACGAGGCTTGATTAGAGCTCCCTTCCCCCGTGCCACACCCCCACTAAAAACATTACCCCCTACAAAACCGAAACTATACAATGAGATACCCATCTCATATACTAAGATTCTGTTAGGTAATGGTGATGCACTTCACCAAATTCCCTCCTAGGCCGCGCGAGCGCGTGACCGGAGATGAAGGATTGGAGTTCCAGAGGCATGAGCACAACCAACTCGACCGCTACCCCTCAGCGAAGGGAGGTGTTTTCCACCCGAGCAGCCTTCATTTTCGCCGCTATCGGCTCGGCAGTCGGGCTTGGAAACATCTGGCGTTTCCCCTATGTCGCATATGACTCCGGCGGTGGCGCTTTCCTTATCCCCTACCTGGTCGCACTTCTGACCGCAGGTATCCCACTGCTCTTCCTCGACTTCGCCATCGGACACCGCTTCCGCGGGTCCGCACCGAAGTCGATGCGTCGGATCAAGCCCTGGGCTGAGCCAATCGGCTGGATCCAGGTCGGTATCGCCTTCTTCATTACCGTCTACTACGCCGTTATTATCGCGTGGTCCTTCATCTACGCCTGGAAGTCCATCCGCAAGAGCTGGGGCCCAGATGCCGAGACCCACTTCATGAAGGACTTCCTCCAAGTAGACACCGAGAGCGTCTTCTCTCTGGACTTCGTCCCCTCGATTTCCATCGTCCTGCTCATTGTCTGGGTACTCGTCATCGGCATTCTGGCCGCTGGTGTGGACAAGGGCATCGGCAAGGTCTCGATTATCTTCATCCCACTGTTGACCATCCTCTTCGTCGCAGTGGCCATCTACTCCCTGACGCTCGACGGCGCTGCAAAGGGCCTGGATGCATTCTTCACCCCAGACTGGTCCGCACTGACTGACTCCAGCGTATGGATTGCCGCCTACGGCCAGATCTTCTTCTCCCTGTCCGTGGCCTTCGGCATTATGCTGACCTACGCCTCCTACCTGAAGCCACGCACGAACCTCACCGGTTCCGGCCTGGTCACCGCGTTCGCAAACTCCTCCTTCGAGGTTCTCGCCGGTATCGGTGTCTTCGCCACCCTGGGCTTCATGGCAGCGCAGTCGGGTCAGGCCGTTGACGAGGTCGCAACCTCCGGTATTGGTCTTGCCTTCATCGCATTCCCGACGGTCATCTCTGAGATGCCCAAGGTCATCGGTTCGGTCTTCGGGCTGCTGTTCTTCCTCTCCCTGGCAATCGCCGGTGTGACCTCCCTGATGTCGCTGCTCGAGGTCGTCGTCTCCGCAGTCAAGGACAAGCTGAACCTCGGCCGCGTCCAGGCCACCCTCACCGTCGGTGGCGCCATGGCCGTCATCTCGCTGCTGGCCTTCCCGACCACCTCAGGTCTGGTAACCCTCGACATCGTAGATAAGTTCACCAACAACGTCGGTATCGTCCTGGTTGCACTGCTGACCATCATCGCAATCGACTGGATCCTGCGCCGCACCAACGAGTTCGCCATGCACCTCAACGCCGTGTCCTCGTTCAAGGTCGGCACCATGTGGCAGATCTTCGTCGGAAACATCACGCCGGTCATTCTCGCCGTCATCCTGTTCCAGGAGCTCATTGGACTTTTCCAGGAAAACTACGAAGGCTACTCCGACACCCAAATCGACATCTTTGGCTGGGGTGTCATCGGCGTGATTCTCATCGGCGCTCTGATTATGGCCATCCTGCCTTGGCGCGGCCAACACCGTCTCGATGGCCCTCCGGGCTCGGACTTCGGTGTGACGCCAGATTTCAAGCGGTCCTCACACCTGCCACGCAAGCACACTCCGGAAACCGAGGAGGTTTAAGCCAAATGTCCGGTATCGCAATTGTCATGATGGCACTGTTCATCATCGTCATCTGGGGCGGTCTGGCGGTCTCGCTGGTCAGCCTATCCAAGCACCCTGACGAGGTTTCCGGTGAGCTGGGAGATCACCCAGAGCTCACCAGTGAAGTACTAGGAGCACAGGAAGAGCAGTAGTTCTTCACTACTATCTCTCCCCTGCCACTCCAGGTATCTGCCTTACTCACCTACGAAATGCGGTGGTCGCTTCTCCAAGAACGCGGCCACCGCTTCCTTATGGTCGGCCGAGACCGCCAAACGAGCCTGCGCGTCCGCCTCCGCCGCAGCGGCAGACAAGGTATCCCGGCGCAGCAGAGCCTTAATCTCCTTCAGCGCGGCCGTCGGCCCCGCCGCAAACTGGGCAGCCAACTCACGTGCCCGAGTCGCTGGATTATCCACCACTTCAGTGACCAGGCCGAGGCTCAGGGCTTCGTCGGCAAGCACCTTCTTATCGAAGAACAACAGCTCACGCGCCTTCGCGTCACTGACCATGCGCGGCAGCAGCGCCGACATGCCACAGTCCGTGGCCAGGCCAATCGACGGGAACGCCGCCTTGAACGACGCCTTCGGGCCCGCGATACGGAAATCACAGTGCAGCGCCAACGACCAGCCGGCACCCGCCGCAGCACCTTCGATAGCTGCAATAACCGGAACGTTAATCGCGGTCAGCTCCGCGACCATCGGGTTGTACTCCTCGACAACCTTGCCCATGCCGGCGCCGGACTGCAGGTCAGAAATGTGCTCCTTCAAATCCTGGCCCGTACAAAACGCCTTCGGCCCGCCGAGCAGGATAACAGCGCGCACATCCGGCTCCTGCGCACGCTCAAAAGCGGCTTTCAGCTCCAAGCGGAGATTCTTATCCAGGGAGTTATAGGCATCCGGGCGGTCGATGGTGATGGCTAGAATGCCGTCGGAAAAGTCTTGAGTAACGTTGCTCATAACCTCGCAGGTTATCGCAATCTCCCCCGCCTCGGACGCACTTTTGCACCAAATCACTCGCCGCGAGTAACAAGGGACACATGACACTTCCACGCCCCGCCACGCCTGACGACGTCCACGAGATCGTCGACCTCATCAAAGACCTGGCGGCCTACGAAAAAGAACCCGATGCCGTCCGACTGACCCCCGAGCGCCTGCGCGAACAGCTCTTCGGGGACAACCCTGCGATTTTCTGCCACGTCGTCGACTCCACATCCGGAAATTTGGACGACGGCGCCGGTGGCGGTGATGGCGGTGTTGAAGGCAGCCCGCGCCTCGACGGCATTGCACTGTGGTTCCTCAACTACTCCACCTGGGAAGGCACCCACGGCATCTACCTCGAAGACCTCTACGTCCGCCCCGAGGCACGCGGCACCGGCAAGGGCAAAGCACTGCTGCAGAACCTCGCGCGAATTGCCGTGGAGCGAGGCTACTCACGTGTCGAGTGGTGCGTCCTGAAGTGGAATCAACCCTCCATCGATTTCTACCGCTCCCTCGGCGCCTTCCCCATGGACGAATGGGACACCTTCCGCCTCACCGGCAGCGCCCTGCGTGACTTCGGGGCGTAACAGACGGCAGCGCGTGGTGCGGCGGTACGGCGGTGCAGCTGCGGTGCGTTTGCGCGGTGAAAAGTCCGGATGTGGATAACTGCTAAACCGGCTGACTTATCCACAGCCTGCCCCCATAGGCGTTGTCCCCCTACATCCGGACTTTTACCTTCAAAGGCATGACAGTTCTTGGGACGCTCGCCGCACTGGCCTCGCGCGGAATGGACACGCTAGCGGAACTCCACGCCGCGCGTCCCGACGGCCACGACGCCACCTCCCACCTGGCGGCAACCCTCGGCCTTGACCCGGCGCGCCTCCGGCTTTTGCTACGCGTCGCCGCCCACTATCTCCAACCCGCTGACACCGAGGAAAACACCAAAGCCCGCGAAGACGCCACCGCCCTTGCGCGCCAGCTCGGCCTCAGCCTGGACACCTGCGTGCTTATCGACAAGCGCAGCCGCCAAGCCAACAACGCCGAACTCCACGACAACCTGCGGCTCACATTCGTCGCTGCCGCCGAACGCCTCGGCTTCGAAGAACTCGATCTCTACATGCGGGAAACTCTCACCGAGCTCAACACCGAAGACGAGCCACCCCAGCATCTGCGCGCCCGATTTTCCCGGAAGGTAGACATCCGGGGAATGAAACACTTCCACATCTCCGGCCCCTCGGATATGCTCGACAATCTCCTGTCGCCGCTTACCATCCGTGCCGCAGAAATCCGGAAGTCCCATCCGGAGTTTTCCCACGACCGCTGCGTCGGCCAAGCGCTTGCCGAGCGCCTCGAGCATGCCGATGCCGCAATGCCCGTCGACAAGCTCGATGAAATGCGCTACCAACCCGCCATCATCATCACCGCACAAGACCTCATCGACTACAGCCCGCGCTTCGCCGCCACCACCAACGGCTCCGCGCTCGCCCCCGACGTTTTCCTCAACGCCCTACTCGCCGACACCGGGTGGGCCGTGCTTTACGACGAACACAGCGCGATTACGGACTTATTTCCCATCGGCAACCCCCGCCTGGCGACTGAAGAGCAGCGCATCGCGATGCTCATCGACAATCCCATCTGCGCGTGGCCCGGCTGTGAACGCCCCGCCTATAGCGGACAAGCGCACCACCTAGTCGCCCACAAACACGGCGGCACAACCACGCTAGACAACCTCACCATGGTCTGCCGCGAACACAACGGGCTTAACGACGACGACCGGGAAGGACGCAACGGCCACCTCGAACGCATCCCCACATCCGGACATATTCGATGGCGCCCGCCGGATAAAACTCGGCCGCCGCTGTTTAGCAACTCATTTGTGACATCAATGTCCGGGAGGTCCTACGCCGGATACCGGGCAGGCACGACGAAACAGCTCGGGCCGGAGCCACCACCTCCGGACTAAAACCCGGATGTACGGGAAAACCCGTCCTAGCGCACTGCTAGAACGGGTACTTGCGCTGCAAAAACGCAGATTTAGATGAGGTTCCAGTCCTCGATACCGTCGTAAAGCGGGAATTCCTGAGCAATCTTCGAAACACGAGCACGCAGGGAGTCAACATCCGCATTCTTGCCGGCGGCGAGAGCAGTACCGATGACATCGGCGACCTCGGTGAACGCCTTCTCGTCGAGACCACGGGTGGCCAGCGCCGGAGTACCGATACGAAGTCCGGATGTAACCATCGGAGGACGCGGGTCAAACGGAACAGCATTGCGGTTAACGGTGATGCCAACAGCGTGGAGCAGATCCTCGGCCTCCTGGCCGTTCATCTCAGAATTGCGCAGATCCGCCAGAACCAGGTGGACATCGGTGCCGCCAGTGAGAACATCGACGCCAGCCTCGGCGCAGTCGGAAGCGGTGAGACGCTCAGCCAGAATGCGGGCACCAGCGAGAGTGCGCTCCTGGCGCTCCTTGAACTCCTCGGTACCAGCAATCTTCAGCGCCACGGCCTTGCCGGCGATGGCGTGCATCAGCGGACCACCCTGCTGCCCCGGGAAAACAGCGGAGTTCAGCTTCTTGGCGTACTCCTGCTTAGCCAAAATCATGCCCGAACGTGGACCACCGAGGGTTTTGTGAACGGTGGTCGACACAACGTCAGAATGCGGAACCGGCGACGGGTGCAGACCGGCGGCAACCAGGCCTGCGAAGTGCGCCATGTCCGTCCACAGCTTCGCACCGACCTCATCGGCGATGGAACGGAAAGCTTCGAAGTCGAGGTGGCGCGGGTACGCCGACCAACCTGCGATGAGAACATCCGGCTTTTCTGCGAGCGCCTGCTCACGCACCTTGTCCATATCGATCCGCATGGTGTCCTTGTCCACACCGTATGCGGCGACGTGGTAGAGCTTGCCGGAGAAGTTAAGCTTCATGCCGTGGGTCAGGTGACCGCCGTGTGCCAGGTCGAGGCCCATAATCTTGTCACCGGCGTTGATCAGCGCATGCAGAACGGCAGCGTTTGCCTGCGCACCTGCGTGTGGCTGAACGTTGGCGAACTCAGCGCCGAAGAGCTCCTTGGCGCGGTTGCGTGCCATGTCCTCGACGACGTCGACGTATTCGCAGCCGCCGTAGTAACGACGGCCCGGGTAGCCTTCGGCGTACTTGTTGGTCAGAACCGAGCCCTGAGCTTGCAGCACTGCACGTGGAACAAAGTTCTCACTAGCAATCATTTCGAGCATGTCACGCTGACGAGAGAGCTCCCCTGCCATTGCCTCTGCGAGGTCGGGATCGAGTTCACGCAGCGATTGGTAGCGGACATCGTTATTGTTAGACCCGGTCATGAGTAGGTTTTCGACCTTTCAATGAAACTTCAATGCCACAGGCCATGCTAGCCCTTTATGGGGCAAACCACGAAAGCAGCACCATTCAGGTATGCCCCCTTTATTGACTCGTTTTCCGGTTTTCGGCACCCCCTTGGCACAATTGGAAGTATGACGCGCGCAACATCCCCCAGCCCGTACGTCGAGTTCAAACGCGAGCAGTGGCGCGAAATGCGCAAGAATATGCCTCTGGTGCTGACGGAAGAGGAAGCTGAACGACTTTCCGGTATCGGTGAAAACATCGACCTGGACGAAGTCGCCGAGGTCTATCTTCCGCTTTCTCGTCTGATTCACATGCGTGTGGCGGCGCATCGGGAGCTGAACGCCGTAACGTCGAACTTTCTTGGGGAAAATCCTTCGAAGGGGGCGTCGGTGCCGTTTATTATCGGCGTCGCGGGTTCGGTGGCGGTCGGCAAGTCAACGACGGCGCGTTTGCTGCAGGTCCTGCTCGAGCGCTGGGAGACTAATCCGCGGGTGGACTTGGTTACTACTGATGGCTTCCTCTATCCTTCTGAGGAATTGAATCGCCGTGGGATTATGCAGCGCAAGGGGTATCCGGAGTCGTATGATCAGCGTGCGTTGATGCGGTTTGTCACGGCGGTGAAGTCGGGGGCGCGGCATGTGAAGGCCCCGGTGTATTCGCACACGCTCTATGACCGGGTGCCGGATGAGTTCGTCGATGTTGACCGTCCGGACATTCTCATTCTCGAGGGGCTCAACGTTTTGCAGACGGGCCCGACGCTGATGATTTCCGATCTTTTCGATTTCAGTGTCTACGTCGATGCCCCGCGCGCGGACATCGAGCGTTGGTACATCAGCCGTTTCCTCCGTCTCCGCCAGACAGCGTTTCGCGCTCCGGGCGCGCACTTCGCGGATTATGCCACGCTTGACGACGAAGCTGCGGCCGAGGTAGCCCGACGCATTTGGCAGCAGGTGAACTTGCCGAACCTTACGGAAAATATTTTGCCCACTCGAGTGCGTGCGTCATTAGTTCTTACGAAGTCTCGGGACCACAAGGTTTCGAGGGTCCGGATGCGCAAACTCTAACATCCGGAAATTTTTCCGGATGTAGGGAGGTTATTTGCCGAAGCGGCGCGAGCGCTGCGAAAAGTCTCGAAGTGCGCGGAGGAAGTCGATGCGGCGGAATTCGGGCCAGTAGGTATCGGTGAACCAAATCTCGGAGTAGGCGGTTTGCCAGAGGAGGAAGCCGCTGAGCCGCTGTTCTCCGGAAGTGCGGATGACTAGATCGGGGTCCGGTTGTCCGGATGTGTAGAGGCGGCGAGAAATGGCATCGGTGGTGATGCGCTCCTCAAGCTCGGAAGCATCGATTCCCTCGGCGACTGATTCCCGGATGATTCTGCGTACTGCGTCGACGATTTCCTGCCGGCCGCCGTAGCCAACGGCGATGTTGACCTGGATGCCGGTGTTGTTCGCGGTGACTTCTTCGTCGTGACGCAGCCGGGCGGTCATTCTTTCCGGAAGGAGCTCGAGGTGGCCGACCATGCGCAGGCGCACGTCGTTAGGCGATTGCGCCAATTCGTCGACGACGTCAGCGATGATGTCGAACAGTAATTCCAGCTCTTCGGGGTCTCGCCCGAGGTTTTCGGTGGAGAGCAGGTAGATGGTGACCAGCTCGATTTCCTGCTCGGCGCACCAGCCGACGAATTCTGCGATTTTGCGGGAGCCGACGCGGTGGCCGTGGCTGACGTCGGTGAATCCAGCCTCCCTCGCCCAGCGGCGGTTGCCATCGGCCATGATGGCAACGTGCTTGGGGCGAGGTTTTCCTTCTAGCTCTTGGGCTAGTTTGCGCTCGTAGAGCGGATAGGCGATCCGCCGGAGTGAGGACGGCTGGTTTTCTTTCACATATGTAACCCTACCCAATGGGCACGGCCGCTTTGTGCTTAGTCGCGTGCCTGCCGACGCTTCCGGACTTCTGCCGCAAGCGTACGCAGCAGCCGGTCGGTGGTTTCCCAATCCATGCACGCATCGGTGACGGACTTGCCGTATACGAGGCCCTTACGACCATCGGTAATTTTTTGCGCGCCGGCTTCGAGGAAGGACTCCATCATGATGCCGGTGATGCGCTCGTCGCCGCCCCCGATGAGCTTGCCGAGCTCCTCAACGACCTCGGCCTGGCGCACCTCGGATTTTCCGGAATTGGCGTGGGAGGCATCCACCATGATGCTGACGGTTTGCTCGGCCTTGTTCAGGCGCGCTTCGGCGTCGTTAAGCGATTCTTCGTCCCAGTTCGGGCCGGAGGTGCCACCGCGGAGGATGATGTGGCAGTTGTGGTTGCCGGCGGTTTCGACGACGGCGGCGCGGCCCTGGTCGTTCATGCCGAAGAAGAAGTGCGGGTTTGCTGCAGAGACCAGCGAGTCCACGGCGACCTGGACGTTGCCGTCGGTACCGTTTTTGAAGCCGATGGGCATGGAAAGTCCGGAAGCGAGCTGGCGGTGGACCTGCGACTCCGTGGTGCGCGCACCAATCGCACCCCAGGAGACGGCGTCGGCGATGTACTGCGGGCTGTTGGGCTCGAGGAATTCAGCGCCGACGGGCAGGCCGGTGCGCAGGACCTCGATGAGCACTTCGCGGGCCATGTGCAGGCCCTTGTTGATTTTGAAGGAGCTATCCAGGTCGGGGTCGTTGATGAGTCCCTTCCAGCCGACGGTGGTGCGCGGCTTTTCGAAGTAGACGCGCATGACGACCAGCAGGTCCTCGTCGAGCTCATCGGCGGTGGCCTTCAGGCGGCGGGCGTAGTCGATGGCGGCCTCGGGGTCGTGAATGGAGCACGGGCCGACAACGACCAGCAGGCGATCGTCCTCGCGGGCGATGACGCGGGCGATGTCGAGTCGCGACTGCTCCACTTCGTTAACCAGGTTCGGGGTCAATGGCTGTTTGGCCATGACCTCTTCTGGGGAGGGCAGGTCGTGGAAGGCTACGACACGGCGGTTCGCGGTAGAGGCGGGGGCTTCGAGGGATGTGGGAGGGGTCATCGGGGGTCTCTTTTCTCTGGGGGATTAGTTACGCATGTAATTGGCTGTAGATACGACAAAAGGCAGCGCCCCTAATTAGTTTGGGGCTGCTGCCTTTGGCTCCGGTTGGTGGCGACGTGACGATTAGCCGCCGGCTGTGACTAGGTCGTCACTGCCTCCGGAGCCTTCGAAAAATAAAATCGCCACATACGCATGTGCTCGACTGTAGCGCACCGCCTACAATCCCGCAATTCGAACTCCGAATCCCATCCTGTGGGACGCAATAAGGGGCACGCACGCATCGCCCGTCGCCAAGCGGCGCGCACACGCCTTGGCGTTAACTACTCCGCTTCACGACGCTGCTCCGCTGCAGCCATCGCCTTATCCACAGCCTCGGAATCGAAGGGATCCATGCCGTGCGCCTCGGCGAACTTCCGGCGAGCGGCCATGCGCTTCGCGCGTCGCGAGAGATCCCAGCCGAGAGCCAGGATGACGATGAGCAAAACGACAATGATGAGCAGGCCAACAGGAGAGGCCTTTCCGAAGTCAGCACCCCGCGGACCAGTGGGGTTCTGCGCCAGGAAAATTGTCGTGCGAGCCGCCAAGGCATCGAAGCTTTCAATCATGAGTTCCAGCTTAGCGTTAATTCCGGACTATTCCGCGTCGGGGTCGATACCGGCGAAGAGATCGGTCTCTGGCAGCTCGGTCTGCACTCGAGTGCGGGCAAGCTCAAACTCTTCGGTCGGCCAAACGCGCTGCTGAATGTCTACCGGCACGGCGAAGAATGGCCCGTTCGGATCGATCTGCGTAGCGTGCGCCAGCAGCGCCTGATCCCGCTGCTGGAAGTAATCGCCGCACTCAACCTGCGTGGTCACGCGGGTCATGATGTCGCCGGGGGTCTTAGTCCAACGGCGGAAGGACTCGGCCAGCGGGCTTTCCAAGCCGTTGTCGCGGTAGTAGTTGTCTAGCGCGATGAGACGCGCCTTGATGAAACCGTGGGTGTAGTAGAGTTTGGAAATTTCCCATGGTTCACCGAGCTCGGGGTACTTATCCGTTCCAGACTCCAGCCAAGCGCGCATGGACACGATATGGGTCATGATGTGGTCCGGGTGCGGGTAGCCACCGTTTTCGTCGTACGTAATGATGACGTGCGGACGGAACTCACGGATAGCTCGGATGAGAGGCTTGGTCGCATCCTCGACCGATTGGCGAGCAAACACTCCGTGCGACAGCACCGGCACCGGGTTGCCCGCAGGCAGACCGGAGTCGGTAAAGCCGAGCCACTCATGTTCAACGCCGAGAGTCTCAGCGGCTGCAACCATTTCGTGAACGCGCACCGCGGCGATATTCTCCCGCACCTCCGGCCGGTCCATCGCAGGGTTGAGAATGCTACCGGCCTCACCGCCGGTGCAGGTCACCACTTTGACGCGATGCCCTTCCGCCGCATATCGGGCCATCGTTGCGGCGCCCTTGCTCGATTCGTCATCAGGATGAGCGTGAATTGCCATCAGACGAAGTGTCAATTGAAGTCACTCCCGCTACTATCTCAGTCCATGTTTTCTGGCCAAGGCCGGAGCCCTTCGACCGCAACGATGCTACTCCAGCACCGTTTCAATACCGCCCCACTATAGCGCTGCACCATCATATGACCACGCAGCATCGCTACTCGGTGTAACGACATAGCAGCAGGACACCGCGCCACACCAGAAAGATTGTTTAACTGTCAACATTTTACCACGTCGACCGAGAACTCCGATAGGCTAAAAAGCATGGCTGAAAGTTCGGAGCGAAACACCCGAAATACCGCAGCGCCTAACGAGCAGCGCGAGCGCTATGGGGACAACAGTCGCACTCTCCCCGCAAAATTGGTTGTCATCGCTATTGTTGGCATGCTCGTCATCGCCGGCGCATACATCTTCGTTCAGATGAACCGCGTCTCCGCCCCGGATGTCTCTGCAACGCAAGCGGGCTGGAGCCGCACTCCAGGTAAGGAAGATGAGCAGTTCATCTTCACACTGGATGTCACCCGCGAAAAGCCGGAGCTGGATAGCTACTGCATTATCTATGCGCTGAACTATGACGTGGCAGAGGTCGGCCGTCGCGACGTATTCATCCCGGGCGGCGGCCCCGCTACCGTGCGGATGGACGTCCCCATTGCCACCCGCGAGCTGGCCGTCGCAGGCGATGTCTATGGCTGCTCCACCGACATTCCGGAGTTCCTCGCACCTGCGAAGTAATCTCCCTTCGCGACTGAGGATCATGCGCTGCGGGGGCACGTCGTAAAGCGTGCGCGACAACACTCCGACGCGCCTGTTATTGCCATGTGGCGTGACAGTGCTATCCTGTGACGCAGCCGACGGCCCCACGCGGGGCCGCTTTTGTATTAAATAGCCAAAAACACAGGAGGAACCATGACTGAGGCAAAGAACAATAGCCCATGGCTCACCCAGGAGTCCTACGACAAGCTCAAGGCCGAGCTTGAGGCGCTATATGAAAACCGCCCGGTCATCGCCGCCGAGATTAACGAGCGCCGCGAAGAGGGCGACTTGAAGGAAAACGCCGGCTACGATGCCGCCCGCGAGCAGCAGGGACAGGAAGAGGCACGCATCCGCTACCTCGAAGACCTGCTCCAGCGCGCCACTGTCGGCGAGATTCCGCAGGAGTCCGGTGTGGCTCTGGTCGGCACCGTGGTCCACGTCTACTACGACGGCGACGAGGACGACACCGAGACCTTCCTCATCGGTACCCGTGGCGCTGACTCCTCCAACCCGAACCTGGAGACCTACTCCACCGATTCCCCGCTGGGTAAGGCTCTGGTCGGCGCTAAGGAGGGCGAGACCCGCACTTACGCTTCCCCGAGCGGCGACGAAGTGTCTGTCACCGTAGTTAAGGCTGAGCCGTACGACCCGGATATGGACGCCTAAACGCCGAGGTTACTCCCCCCCCCGGCGCTAGACCGCCTCAACCCAGGCGGCGATCTCGGGCCACAGCGCCCGATTCTTGGACCGATAGAAGCCCATATGGCCTATCGGTCCTTTTTTTGTACCCTCTCCCGCTTCAATATCGCGCTTTACGACGTCACACTGCACAGCCCGATCGGTCAATATGTCGACTGCCGGTCGATTGGCCCACCGCGCGTCCGTGTTTAATGCGAATCGAGAAAGCAACTCATCAGATAAGAGCAAAGCGCCGGCCAACCCGTAAAACGGGCTAAGCGGCGCTTGTGCGTTAGTTAGTTTTCTAGCGTTTAGTCCCTGAAATAGGACAGCAGACGCAGAATCTCGGTGTAGAGCCAGACCAAGGTCACGGCCAGGCCGAGGGCGACACCCCAGGCGTACTGAGCCGGAGCGCCTGCGCGAACCAGGCGGTCAGCCTGATCGAAGTCAATCAGGAAGCTAAAGGCTGCCAGGCCGATGCAGACCAGCGAGAAGATGATCGAAAGCATGCCACCGTCACGCAGCGGGAAGCCCAGACCGAACAGGGACAGCACCAGGTTGCCCAGCATGAGGACCAGGACACCAATCAGAGCCGCACTCATAAAACGAGTGAACTTCGGGGTCACGCGGATAGCGCCCGACTTGTAGACGAAGAGCATACCGATGAAGACCCCCAGGGTGGCCAGCACGGCCTGCATAATCAGCGCACCGGCGGCAACGCCCTGAATAGGGGCGGTGAACATGAAGCTGATGCCGCCGACGAAGAGGCCCTCGAAGGCCGCGTAGGTGAGGGTAACCGGCGCGGAGCCGTACTTCTTACCGAAGGTGGAAACCAAAACAGTAATCAGACCACCGATGGCGCCGACAATAGTCAGAATCATGGCCAGGCTGGTGGAGACACTGACGGCAATGAAGAAGTTGACTGCAGCCAAAACGATGATGGTTGCCAGTGTGATGCCGGTCTTGGAAACGACATCGTCGACCGTCATCGGACGGTAGTCGGCGGCAACCTGCGACTGGTAAGGGTTATCCCCGTAGTCAGCACCCATCTGACCTTGGCCGTAGTGATGTGCGCCCGCCTGTCCGCGGGCGACGGTCTTAGTAAGTGAACTGAATGCAGGATTGCTGCTTTCGCGCACGTCGTCCTTCTTTCTTTTTCTCAGTTTTTCTTACAAGTTTTGAACTCAGGCACACGCGCGTACGTTTGCCTACACTGTCTACAACGGGCGACGTAAAGGTATTGTTCCCAACCCTGAAAAACAGTTAGTATCAAGGTAATTCCTCGCCTGCTGGCGGTGATTTTGTAATCGCGGAAACACTCACAGTCGCCAGGCGTGGGCACCACTTGAGTGATTACGAAACAGGAGGTTGGTCAAGATGTCTGATGGCCTTGACTACGATCCGGATACCACTGGTGATTTCGACGAGACCACGCTCGATGGCTCAGAGGGGCTCGATGGCGACTTCCTCACCGGTGACGGCGAGAATTATGTAATGGATCCTCCAGACCGCTGGCGGGGCGCTTCTCCGCATGACACTCTCGGCAAGCGGTTGGCCGAGGAAAAGCCGGACATCGACGTCGACGACGATCTGGATGATGACCCGGAGATGCGCTACGGCGATGTCGACGGCCACGAACCGTTCGAGTTCGGCAACGATGGCCCGCGCGACCCGGACCGCAACCGTCGGATGGGTTGGACTACTTACTAGAGTTTTCTAAATTTTAGTAGTTTTGCCAAATTTACTATCTCGGAGCGTCGCGCAACAGTAGTATCTGTGCCATGACAGCATCTACTGCCACGACAAACCGAACTACCATCCGCAATCCGCTTAACGACGAGCTCGTTGCCCGCCTTCTTCAGCGCGTCACGGTAGCTGATAAGTCGAAGACCGCCACTATCTCGGCGCCATTTACCGGCCAGGAGCTGGCGCAGATTCCTGTCGGTACCCAGGCCGATGTCGACGAGGCCTTCAAGCGTGCCCGTGCGGCGCAGAAGAAGTGGGCCCGCATGGCACCGGAAAAGCGCGGCGAAGTGCTGCACCACTTCCACGACCTGCTGTTTACCCACTGCGACCAGGTGCTGGATTTACTGCAGGCCGAGACCGGCAAGAACCGAGCCAGTGCCCACGAGGAGCTCGTACACACCGCCATCACAGCTCGTTACTACGGCAACCAGGGGCCGAAGCTGCTGGAGCCGAAGCGAGCACACGGCGCAGTACCGGTGCTGTCCAAAACCACCGTTTATCACCACCCCAAGGGTGTCGTCGGTGTTATTGCGCCGTGGAATTACCCGCTGACTCTCGCGGTTTCCGACGCGCTAGCTGCGCTGATGGCCGGTAACGCCATCGTGCTCAAGCCGGACAGCACCACTCCGTTTACCGCTCTCTTCGCTGTCGATTTGCTCTACCGCGCTGGTCTTCCGGAAGATCTCTTCCAGGTCATTCCAGGTCCGGGTCGCGTGGTCGGCCAGGGCATTGTCGGCCAGTGCGACTTCCTGATGTTCACCGGCTCCTCCGAGACCGGCCGCTCACTGGCACAGCAGTGCGGCGAGCGCCTGATTAGTTTCTCCGCGGAGCTCGGCGGCAAGAACCCGCTGATTGTCGCTGAGGATGCCAACATCAACCGCGCGGTCGAGGGCGCGCGCATCGGCTGCTTCACCAACTCCGGTCACCTGTGCGTGTCCATTGAGCGAATCTATGTCGTGGACTCCGTCTGGGACGAATTCGTCCCGGCATTCACCGACCGCGTGAAGGCAATGTCCATCGGCGCTGGCTACGAGTGGGAAACCGAAATGGGCTGCCTGCAGTCGCAGGGGCAGTTCGACATCGTCAAGTCCATGGTCGACGAGGCCATCGAGGCCGGCGCCACTGTACTGGCCGGTGGTCGTCCTCGCCCGGATCTGGGACCGCTGTTCTACGAGCCAACCGTGCTTACCGACGTCCCGGAGGGCGTCGCCCTGCTGACCGAAGAGGTATTCGGCCCAGTGGTAGTCCTCCAGCGTGTCTCGGATGTCCATGAGGCTATCGCCAAGTCCAACGACTCCCGTTATGGCCTCAACGCTTCGCTGTGGACCTCCCCGCGTCGCGCAAAGGAGCTGGCTCCACAGCTTGAGGCCGGCACCGTCAATGTCAACGATGGTTTTGCTGCGGCCTTCGCGTCTGTCGATGCCCCGATGGGTGGTTTCAAGGATTCGGGTGTGGGCCGTCGTCAAGCAGCGGGCGGCTTGCTGAAGTACACCGATGCGCAGACGGTGACCGTGCAGCGTCTTTCCCCGGTGTCGATGCCACAGATGCCGCGTGAGCTGTACTCGAAGGTGTTCAACACGGCACTTGTTCTCGGCAAGAAGTTCAACGTCCTGCCGTAATACGTGTGCAGCGCGCACAAATAGCAAAAGGCCAGGTAGAAAAACGCTTCTACCTGGTCTTTTGGTGCCCCCAGTGGGACTCGAACCCACACTGAAAGGATTTTAAGTCCTCTGCCTCTGCCAATTGGGCTATAGGGGCCCCTAAGAAAGATTAATGGGCGATATGGGTGTCTACCAAACTCGCCACAATTCCGTCGAGGATATCCTTCTCGCTGATGTAGAAAAAGCGCTGCTCTTCCTTGGCTGCCTCGGAAAGCGGCAACGCCTCAAACATGTCTATCAGACCGTCAACAATGATGGAACCACCGGCGAAGACATCCGCGCGCTTCGGGTGCATGACCGGATTCGCAGCAAGGGATTCCGCATCGGTCTCGACGACGGATGCTGTCAACGCACGCAACGCCGCAAAGCGCAGCTGCGACAGGTGGATTGCCTCCGGGTCGTAGATTTCTAGGCCCTGTGCCAGCGCCGACAGGGTGGTGAAGGTCCCGGCGCAGCCGACGATGGTGCGAGCCTTGTCGACAGGCACCTTCGCAACAATCTCGTCGGCCAGTTCCGCAACATACGAACGCGCCTCCTGGACCTGCTCCGCCGTCGGCGGCGAGGCCTGCAGGAACCGTTCGGTCAAGCGCACACTGCCCATAGCCACGGAATCAGAGCCGGCTACCGTACCATCGTGGTCACCGACAATAACCTCGGTGGAGCCGCCGCCGACGTCGATGACGCAATACGGACCCAGCTCGGGCTCCAAGTCATCGACTGCCCCGCGGAAGGACAGCGCGGCTTCCTCGTCGCCGGAAATAACCTCGGCCTCTGCACCCCACGGAGCGAGAATCTCGCGGGTCATGGCGAAGAAATCGTCGCGGTTGCTTGCGTCGCGCGTCGCCGATGTCGCCACCATTCGGACTGCTTGCACTTTTTCGACTTGCATAAGCTCTGCATACTTCGTCAGAGCCTCCCGCACGCGCTCCAGTGCCTCCGGGGCCAGCATGCCAGTGGCATCCACGCCCTGGCCAAGGCGGACGATTTCCATCAGTCGGTGCAGTTCTGTGATTTCGAGAACTCCATCGACGACCTCGACCCGGCTGATAAGCAGTCGAAGCGAGTTAGTGCCGCAGTCGACGGCAGCGAGAGTCGTCATTTATCCCTCCACCCCCGGATACGCAATACCGAGCTCGGAAATCGTCGGCCAGTCCGCGGGAATCGCGGTGCCGCGCAGCTTCTCATTCTCCGCCGCCAGCGCCACCGACTCCGTACCCAGTCGGAAGTGATCCGGCCCCTTTGCCAACGCGTAGGCAATAAGAACGTGTAGGCACTTCACGCGCGTCGGCATGCCACCACCGGAGAAGTCCGTGCCCAGGTCTTCCATCTCATTGCGCTCCGCCAGAAACGCCTCGTGTGCACGCTGGTAATCGGCGGCAAGCTCTTCGTCACTTTCCAGACGCGCGGTCATTTCCTTCATCACGCCGGTCGTCTCCAACCGGGAGGCCTCCGCGGTGAGTCGCGGATCAGTCAGGTAAAAGAGCGTGGGAAACGGAGTGCCATCGTCCAAACGAGGCTTCGTCTTGACCACACCAGGAGTGCCGTCGGGGCTGCGGTAAGAGATGTCCACTACACCCCGTGGTTCACGTCCGAGCTGCTCCGCTATCACTTCCAAATCTGCGGTATCCACAGACATCGGTCACACTCCTTTTGCTTCCGTTTTACTGACACATAATCTCACAGTCGCCTTACAAGCGCGTTGTTTCGCTTTACGACGGCACACTCCGCCGCGCATTCAACCCCACCGAGAGCCCTACGGAGATTTAGGACTCCGGTACCGTCGGCAAGCTCTCGGGCCTCGTTGCCTGATCGCGCCCCGGATTAGGGCGAGTCTCTTCAGGCTCGGGCGGGATGGAAATGGAATCCCACAGGGTCTCGTACCACTTCTTGGCCTGGTGCTGCGGAATTTCCTCCGGCTGTGTCACAGGCTGTTCGCCCACTGCCGGATCGAGGATACGGAATGGGGTCTCCCCCGGCTCTACCAGCCCCAGGCGCAGACGTGCCTGCTCCTTGATATAGGCAGGGTTGGAGTAAAGCTCCTTTTCATCCTCTAGCTGCTCAATTCGCTGTTCCATGCGAACAATATTGTCCTGCGTTGCGGCTACATCCGCCTGCTGTTGTGCAAAAGTCCGCAGCGGGATTGCGAGAACAGATACTAAGAAAAGTACCAGCAGACCAATCCCGATCTTCTGTGCCGTGCTCAGCGAGCGCATTCCCGATGCGATTGCCGCTGCCGAACGCTGCCCCGCCCCTGCAGGGCGCGACTGTGTTCCGCGGCGAGATCGGTCCGATGCACTCATGCCCCACACTCTACCCGACCGCCAGCCGATGAAATAACAAAAACCCGCCCACAACCACGTGCGTGGTGCGGGCGGGCAATGCTATACGCAGCTTTCGCAGCGTATCAACTGCTTACTTAAGACGCGGGAAAGCGCTGCGGCCAGCGTAGACTGCAGCGTCGCCGAGGTACTCTTCGATGCGCAGCAGCTGGTTGTACTTAGCAACGCGCTCGGAGCGAGCCGGAGCACCGGTCTTGATCTGGCCACAGTTGAGACCGACGGCCAGGTCAGCGATGGTGGTGTCCTCAGTCTCACCGGAGCGGTGCGACATCATGGTCTTGTAACCGGCGTTGTGGGCCATTGCGACGGCCTCGAAGGTCTCAGACAGGGAACCGATCTGGTTGACCTTGACCAGCAGAGCGTTAGCGGCCTTCTTCTCAATGCCCTCAGCCAGACGCTTCGGGTTGGTAACGAAGAAGTCATCGCCGACAATCTGGACCTTGTCACCAAGCTGAGCGGTCAGCTTGGTGTAGCCCTCCCAGTCATCTTCCTGCAGTGGATCCTCGATGGAGACGATGGCGTAGTTCTCAACCAGGTCAGCGTAGACATCGGCCATCTCCTCAGCGGTGTGCTCGCCGCCCTCGAAGTGGTACTTGCCGTCCTTGAAGAACTCGGAAGAAGCCACGTCGAGAGCCAGAGCGACGTCGTCGCCCAGCTTGTAGCCAGCGGCCTCAATTGCCTCAACAATCAGGTCAAGAGCAGCCTTGGTGGAGTCAACCGACGGAGCGAAGCCGCCCTCATCGCCGAGACCAGTGGACAGACCCTTGTCCTTGATGACCTTCTTCAGTGCGTGGTAGACCTCAGCGCCGACACGCAGTGCCTCCTTGAAGGTCGGGGCGCCAATCGGAGCAATCATGAACTCCTGGACGTCAACGCCGGAGTCCGCATGTGCACCACCGTTGAGGATATTCATCATCGGGACCGGTAGAACGTGGCCGTTCGGGCCACCGACATAGCGGAACAGGTCCAGGCCAGCGGACTCAGCAGCGGCCTTGGCAACGGCCATGGACACACCGAGAATGGCGTTGGCACCCAGGCGAGACTTGTTGTCGGTGCCGTCCAGCTCAATCATGGTCTTGTCAACCAGACGCTGATCCTCAGCCTCGAGGCCAATAATTGCGTCCTCAATCTCCTCGAGCACCGCGCGGACAGCCTTCTGGACACCCTTGCCCAGGTAACGATCCTCACCATCGCGGAGCTCGTGAGCCTCGTGTACACCGGTAGAGGCACCGGACGGAACCGCAGCGCGGCCCACAGCGCCGTCTTCCAACAGCACCTCAACCTCAACGGTCGGGTTACCACGGGAGTCCAGAATTTCGCGTGCGTTCAACTCGATGATTGCAGCCATAGGTCACCTTTCCGCCGGAACCGTTCCGGCACATGACTCCAATTGTGGCACGGTTTGCCAACCTTCGCCTTAAATCCTTTTCACCCTATGCGGGCTGATTCAGCGCATAGTTCGCCGCAGCGTCCCGAACATCGCGAAGATACTGCTCAGATTGGTTATATGAGCGAATTGCAGATGCCCACCCTTCCGGGGTGGCGAGGTCGCGTTCCCCACTGCAGAGCATCCGTGCGGTTGTCGCAGTCGCGTCGTCGATGTTGTTGGGGTCGGCGACACCATCACCCGAAGCATCCATCGCAAAGCGATGCCATGTCTCGGGAATAAACTGCATCGGCCCCACAGCGCGGTCATACTCTGTGTCACCGTCGAGTTCGCCATTGTCAGTATCGAGAACCTCGGCGAAGCCATTCGTGCCGTCCAGCGGCGGGCCGATAATCGTCGGACGCACTACCCCATCGGCACCGATATGCGCCGGCTTGAGCCAATTGCCCGAGTACGTGCCATGATTAGTCTCCACCTTGCCCAGTCCTGCAAGCGTGTTCCACTCCAGGTGGCAGTTCGGGAACTGTTCGGCCGCAATCACATATGCGTTGCCGTAGGCGCGGAGGGCGTCCTCAGAAATCCCCGTCTTCGGGGAAATCTGCTGCGCCCACTGTCGGAGCTGTTCAGAGGTGCGCCCGGGCGCGTTGACATCAATCATCGGCGGTGGCTCAGCCGCGGCAGGCGGCACATTGTCCGGAATCGGCTTCTTGGTCAACGACGGGATAACGGGTCCAGTGAACATCGCCAACGCCCCAACCGTGCCAATGATAATCAGCACCGCCAGGGAGGTTAGACCGAGGCAGCCACAGCCTCGCGAGGACTTCTTTTTCCCCCTACTGCGGCCACGCGACTTCGCCCCGCGGGGTGCGGGGTGCGCGTATTCATCAAAGGGAGAATTAGAAGGCATGGGGAATTACTCTACGGGGTGAACCGTAAAAATCACTCAAACTCGAGGACAGAAATCACTTTTGTTGGAAACTAGCTGTCGCTTTCCGACGGGCCGAGGTCCTCAGCCCCTTCGTTATCTTCGCTGCCCGCTGCCCACTGCTCAGCACTACCGGCCTGCTGATTCTCCATCTGGGCCAGCTCAGCCAGGAATGCGCGTGAAGCCTGTCGGGTCCGCTCTTCAGCACCGGACTCAGTCTCCAGTCCCGGGGTCGGGACCAGAATCTCCACTGGAATGTCGGCATCGGACAGTCCCAGCGCACGTGCGCGGCGGATGGCTTCCTCAGCCAAAGTCAGAGCTGGCAGCTGTGTGGCCGGGTTCGAGCGCGGACGTCCGCGGCCGTAAGCCCACAGTCGCTCCTGTTCTTCCTCCGACACCATCTCTCCCTCGGCCACAGTGCCGTCGAAGAGGTACGGCTGACGAGCGCGCATCTTCAAAATAAAGTCGGTCGCCACATCGTCGAAGTCGAAGTCCTCCGCGATTTCAGCGTGGAAGAGGATCTGCAGCAGCAGATCTGACAGCTCGCTACGAATGTCACCGCCCTCGTTGACTGCGTCGACAAGCTCGTAGGTCTCTTCAATGAGATACGGCAGCAGGCTCTTGTGCGTCTGGCGAGCTTCCCACTGCCCCGTGCGCCGTGCTGCCGCCATGATGTCCACGGCCTCGACGACGTGGGGCAGACGAGCTGCGGCAAGCTGTTCCTGCGGAGTCAGCGGTTCTGCAACAGGCTCTGCCCCTGGCTCTGCAACCGGTTCTGACTCAGGTTCTTTCACCGAGTCCTGCTGGGGAGCCGCCGCAACCTGAGCTGCCGGAGCTGCTGGGTCCTGCGCATCATCCAGCTCGACCGAGTAGACCTTCTCGCCCGCATCGAGGCGATCGAGTACCTCGTCGTTTTCCATATCGGTGGTGACCAGAATCTCCGCCTGGGACACCGAGTGCCCACCGGCGTCGGCGATTGCCCAGCGCACACGGATCGGGACTTCTTCGGTGTAGCTGACTTCACCGGTCAGCAGGCTAGCGGCTTCCAGCGGAATCGCTGTTGGAAAGCGGCTATCGAGCTTGATGATAGTCATACGGTTTCTAGTCCTTTCCCATGTGCGAGATATCCATACGTGGAATTCCCGCCATCGATGTCAAGAAGTCTGCTACCCACTGCACCAATGCAATATCGCGGACAGGTTTTGCCCGCAACCCTCGCCCTTCCTTCGGCATTCCGACGGAAACCGTGCGCGTTGCCGCACGATAGGTCGCCTGTGGATACAGGCGCTTGAGACGCACCTGCTTGGAGTCAGCAAGCTCCATAGGGGTTATTCTAATGTGCGCACCCATGGCTTGAACTTCATGCACGCCGAATTCCCGGCAAATAATTCGAAGTCGTGAAATAACCGCCAGTCTCTCCACCTCAATGGGTGGGGTTCCGTAACGGTCAACAAGCTCTTCGAGCACTACGTCGATATCGTCCAGCGCACTGGCGGCAGCAAATTTGCGGTACGCCTCTAGACGTAGGCGTTCCGACGACACATATTCGGCCGGAATATTCGCATCGACCGGCAAATCGATCCGCACTTCCTTCGGTTCGTTATCGGAAGCATCCGGAGTTTCACCATCGGCCACTGCCTTCAGCGCGGCCACGGCCTCGCCAACCAGTCGGACGTACATATCGAAGCCGACACCGGCAATGTGACCGGACTGCTCCGCACCGAGGATATTTCCGGCACCGCGCATTTCCAGGTCCTTCATGGCCACAGCCATACCGGCACCCAAGTCATTGTTCTGCGCGATCGTGGACAGACGGTCGTAGGAAGTCTCCGTCAGCGTCTGATTTTCCGGGTAGAGGAAGTAGGCATAGGCGCGCTCACGGGAACGGCCCACACGACCACGCAGCTGGTGCAGCTGGGAAAGGCCCATATGGTGCGCGTTTTCCACAATCAACGTATTGGCGTTGGCAATATCCAGGCCGGTCTCCACGATGGTGGTACACACCAGCACGTCGTACTCGCGCTGCCAGAAGCCATCGACCGTGCGCTCCAGCTGCTCCTCCCCCATCTGACCGTGGGCCACTACCACGCGGGCCTCGGGCACCAAATTGCGGATAGTCTGGGCGACTTTGTCAATGGTTTCCACCTTATTATGCAGGTAGAACACCTGGCCGTCGCGAAGCAGCTCTCGCCTGATAGCAGCGGCGACCTGCTTGTCGGACTGCGCGCCGACGTATGTCAGCACCGGGTGACGGTCCTGCGGCGGGGTGAGAATCTGGCTCATCTCGCGGATGCCAGCAATCGACATTTCGAGCGTGCGCGGAATTGGCGTTGCGGACATGGTGAGTACGTCGACGTGGTGCCGTAGCGCCTTGATGTGTTCCTTGTGTTCGACGCCGAAACGCTGCTCCTCGTCAACGATGACCAGGCCGAGTTCTTTCCACTGCACGCCGGTCTGCAGGAGACGATGCGTGCCGATAACAATGTCGACCGTCCCGTTCTTCAACCCTTCGAGGACCTCCTTGGAGTCCTTCGGCGAGGTGAAGCGGGACAGCCCACGGATGGTGACCGGGAAGCCCTCCATACGCTGAGTGAAAGTGGTCAAATGCTGCTGCGCCAGAAGCGTAGTTGGCACCAACACTGCTACCTGACGGCCATCTTGAACAGCCTTGAAGGCAGCACGCAGTGCCACCTCGGTCTTGCCGTAGCCGACATCGCCGATGAGCACGCGATCCATCGGCACCGGCTTTTCCATGTCAGACTTGATTTCGTCGATGGCCTGCAGCTGGTCCTCAGTCTCGGTGAAGGGGAAGTTATCCTCCATCTCCTGCTGCCATGGCGTATCCGGCGCGAACGCGTGGCCCGGCGCGGCTTGGCGCTCGGCGTAGAGCTTGACCAGCTCTTCCGCAATCTCGCGGACAGCACCACGGGCCTTGCGCTTGGTGGACTTCCAGTCCGAGCCGCCCATCTTCGACAGCGCGGGCTTTTCGCCGCCGACATAGCGCGACAGCAAATCCAGGCTCTCCATCGGCACGTAGAGCTGATCAGAGGGCCCTCCGCGCTTGCTCGGTGCGTACTCGAGCACCACGTACTCGCGGCGAGCCTGATCCTCGCCCGTGCCGATGGTGCGCTCAGTGAGCTTCACAAACCGACCAATGCCATGCGTGTCGTGCACGACATAGTCACCGGCCTTCAGCGCCAGCGGATCCACCCGACCACGGCGCTTCGCCGGCTTGCGGCGCCCACCAAGCGCGCCTTCCGCGATGCGGTTACCTGTGATGTCCTGCTCGGTAATCAGAGTCAGCGCGCCACCGGGAATACGCGGGAATACCAGACCACCGTGCAAAACACCCTGGTAGACGGTAATTCTTCCGGACTCGGGATACTCCGGGCCTGCCGCCATGCGCGTCGCAATTCCGGCTTCCCTAAACTTTTCCGCTTGCCGACGCGCCCCCGCGGGCGTCGCCGCCACGTACGCCACTCGCTCCCCCGCGACCGTGGCATCGCGCAGCTGCTTCATCAGGTGACCAATTTCCTTTAAGTCGCCGCGTGGCGCGGGCCCAGGCTCGAAGGTCAGTGGCAGCACATCATCTTCGGTGACTCCCGCCTCCAGCATGCCGGGCGGGGAAATATGCCACGAAGTGGGCATCGGGATAGAGGCCAAGCTGCGGTACGCGCTGGGCTCCAGCCCATCCGTGGCGATTGGCGCCGAGCCACCCATCGCAGCAGTTTCCCACGCTGCGGCCATAAACTCCTCGCCTGCACTGATAAGGTCCTGTGCGCGAGAGCGAATGCGCTCCGGCCCGCACATGAGCACATGAGTTTTCTCCGGCATGACCTCGGTGAGCATCTTCATAGGATGCTGACTAATCAGTGGAATCAGCGATTCCATGCCCTCCACCCACTGGCCATCGCCGATGCGGGTGAGCATTTCTTGGACCTGGCCAGAGCGCGTGGTGGCGAGTTTCTCCGCGGCGGCCTTCACATCGTCGTCGATAAGCAGTGCACGACACGGGAAGATATCCAGCTGGTCGACCTCTACCTCAGAGATCGTGCGCTGGTCAGCGACGGAAAAGGCGCGCAGGTCGGTGACCTCGTCACCCCAGAGCTCGATACGTACCGGCAGCTCTTCGGTCGCAGGGAAAACATCGACGATGCCGCCACGCACGGCAAACTGGCCACGCCTGCCGACCATGTCCACATGCGAATAGCCGTGATGCACCAGCCGCTCAACCAGGTTCTCGCAGTCCCGGTCCAGTTGGACGTGAATGGGGGCGCTGGTTTCAGCCTCGAGGTCGTCCACAATCGGCTGCACCAACGAGCGCACCGCCGCAATCAGAACGTCGACTTTGCCCCGGCGAACGTCGTAAAGCGCCTTACGACGCTGCGCCACGGTATCCACCGCTGGCGAAAGCTTCTCATGCGGGAGCGTCTCCCACGAGGGGAACATAGCTACACGGTCGCCGATCATCGACTTGACCTCGGCGGTCAGGTCCTCCGCCTCGCGGCCGGTAGCCGTGACGACCAGCACCGGCACCTTCGTAGACATGGCGTAAATAAGGTGCGAACGCACCGCGTCCGCACCCGTGAGCGCCAGCTCGTCTTCGCCGATGCGCCCGAGCACGCCGACAAATTGAGGATCCGTGACAACGAGGCTTTCCAGCCCCGACAGCGGGTTCGGCAGAATGCTGGGTGTGGCTTTCGCCGAGGAGGACGCAGAAGTTGGCATAGCCCCAATATAACCATGCACCCCGGATCCACCCTGCGTGCTGGTTAGCCGTTCTCCGCCACCTGCATCGGGTCCGCTGCAGCACCTGCTCCAAACTTCGCGCCCTCAGCGGCCGCTGGCACATCAGCGGAACCATGCAGAGTCGGAGAACCCTCCATGCCGGCCAGCCCGTTCCAACACAGGTTCACGATGTGCGCCGCCACCGTCTCCTTATCCGGACTGCGCTTCTCCATCCACCAGCGAGCGGTCTGCGAAACCATACCGACCATGCAGTTTCCGTAGAGCACCGACATGGCCGGGTCGAAGCCAGCGCGTTTGAAAGCCTCGGCGAGGATAGGCGTAACCGACTCAGTGGCATTATTCAGCAGCGTCTCATAGCCACCCGCCACACCGGGGTCGCGAGAAATAATGGAGAATCCCTCCGGGTTTTCCTCGACATAAGTCAGCAGTGCCAACACCGCCTGTTCGATGCGGTAACGCGAGCGCCCCAGGGACAACGCTTCCCTAATCGTGGCCTCCAGGGTCTTCATCTCCTGGTCGACGACTGCCTGGTAGAGCCGCTCTTTGGTACCAAAATGCTCGTAGACAACCGGCTTTGACACCCCGGCTGCGGCAGCGATCTCCTCCATTGAGGCGGCATCAAGCCCCTTGGCGGCAAAGATTCCACGGCTGACTTCTGTCAGCTGAGCTTTGCGCTGTGGACCGGTCATACGTCGTCTCGGAGAATTAGAGGCCATGCTTTTAGATTAGTGGCTAAAGTCTTGCTATCGTATATCGCAGGCGCAAGCGAGTTGGCTGAGTCGAATCAGCGTCGAATCAGCCATGCAATTTTTCGCGTTTGCCCCATTCTCCCATGGTGTAATGGCAACACTCCGGTTTTTGGTACCGGCATTCTAGGTTCGAGTCCTGGTGGGAGAGCAAGCGGGGGGCCGGCCCCTTAATTAAGAAGTGACTTTTCGCCCCGCCGTGACCGTGATGCACCCTGACCGAGGAGTAGCAAGTTTCATGTCAAACGGTTCGGCCACCGCTGTGGTCATTCTCGCCGCGGGTCAAGGCACCCGAATGAAATCCGATACGCCGAAAATGCTGCACGCTATCGGCGGTCGTACCATGTTGGAGCACGCGCTCTATGCCGCCAAGGGCATTAATCCGGATGAGATTGCTGTTGTCGTTGGCCACCAGCGCGAAAAGGTAATCGACGCCATCGGGACTTGGGCTTCGGATACCGAGCACTCCAACGGTGTCGTCATTGCCCACCAGGACGAGCAAAACGGTACCGGCCACGCTGTTCAGTGCGCGCTGGAGCACCCCGAGCTGCAGAACTTCGATGGCACCATCCTGGTAACCACTTCCGATGTTCCGCTGCTGGATTCCGAAGCGCTCCAGGCACTGCTCGAAGAGCACAACCGCAAGCCACGCGCTGCCGTGACTGTGCTGACCTCCACTGCTGACAACCCGCACGGCTACGGCCGCATCGTTCGCAACGCCGACGGCGAAGTTCTGCGCATCGTGGAGGAAAAGGATGCCTCCGACGAGGAACGCGAGATCACCGAGGTCAACTCCGGTGTCTACGCATTCGATGCCGAGACCCTGGCAAACGCTCTCAAGCAGCTGGACACCAACAATGCCCAGGGCGAACTCTACCTCACCGATGTCATTGGCATCGCCCGTGAGGCCGACCGCTCAGTGCGCGGTCACCGCCTCGCCGATGCCACCGTCGTCGCCGGTGTCAATGACCGCGTCCAGCTGGCTACCCTTGGCCGTGAGCTCAACCGTCGCACCTGCGAGGCAGCTATGCGCGGGGGCGCCACTATCGTCGATCCGGACACCACGTGGATTGACGTTGAGGTGGAAATCGGCCGCGACGTCACGATTCTGCCGGGCACGCAGCTGCACGGCAAGACCGTGATTGGCGACGGGGCCACCGTGGGACCGGACACGACACTGACCAACATGGTCGTCGGCAAGCGCGCCAGCGTCGTACGTACACACGGTTCCGATTCGGAGATCGGCGAGGATGCGGCGGTCGGACCGTTCACCTACATTCGCCCGAACACCAAACTCGGTGTCGGCGCGAAGCTCGGCGGCTTCGTAGAGGCGAAGAACGCGCAGATCGGAAACGGTTCGAAGGTTCCGCACCTGACCTACGTCGGCGATGCGGAGATTGGCGAGCACTCCAACATTGGTGCCTCCAGCGTGTTCGTGAACTACGACGGCGTCAACAAGCACCGCACTGTTATCGGCTCGCATGTTCGCACCGGCTCCGACACCATGTTCATCGCTCCGGTGACCGTGGGTGATGGTGCGTACTCAGGTGCAGGTACTGTTATTAAGGACGACGTTCCTCCGGGAGCATTGGCGGTCAGTGGTGGCCGTCAGCGCAACATCGAGGGATGGGTCGAGCGGAAGCGTCCAGGTACCGCTGCTGCTGAGGCAGCGCAGGCGGCGCAGGTAGCTGACAACGCTGACAACAACAAGGAAGACCAGGAAGGCTAGACGGCAGATGACCGGCCAGTGGATCGATAACCAAAAGAACCTCATGCTCTTCTCCGGAAGGGCACACCCGGAATTGGGCGAGGCAGTTGCCAAGGAGCTCGGCACAGAGCTGACTCCGATGACCGCTCGTGATTTTGCCAACGGTGAAATCTTCGTGCGCTACGAGGAATCCGTCCGCGGTTCCGATGCCTTCGTACTGCAGGCGCACCCGGCACCGCTGAACAAGTGGCTCATCGAGCAGCTGATTATGATTGACGCGCTCAAGCGCGGTTCGGCCAAGCGCATCACCGCTATCCTGCCGTTCTTCCCATACGCCCGCCAGGACAAGAAGCACCGTGGCCGTGAGCCGATTTCCGCTCGCCTGGTCGCTGACCTGCTCAAGACCGCCGGCGCTGACCGCATCGTCTCCGTGGACCTCCACACCGACCAGATTCAGGGCTTCTTCGACGGCCCGGTCGATCACATGCACGCCATGCCGATTCTGTCGGAGTACATCAAGAAGAACTACTCCCTGGACAACCTGGTCGTGGTCTCCCCTGACGCCGGCCGTGTGAAGGTTTCCGAGAAGTGGGCCAACACCCTGGGCGACGCCCCGCTGGCCTTCATTCACAAGACCCGTTCCGTCGATGTCGCAAACCAGGTTGTCGCCAACCGCGTGGTCGGCGAGGTCTCCGGTAAGACCTGTCTGCTCATCGACGACATGATTGACACCGGCGGCACCATCGCCGGCGCTGTCAAGGTGCTGCGTGAGGCTGGCGCTGAGGATGTCATCATCGCTACCACGCACGGCGTCTTCTCCGACCCAGCTCGCGAGCGCCTGTCGAAGTGCGGTGCCCGCGAGGTCATCACCACCGATACCTTGCCGCAGTCCACCGAGGGCTGGGACAACCTGACCGTCCTGCCAATCGCACCACTGCTGGCTAAGACGATCCACGAGATCTTCGAAAACGGTTCCGTCACCACCCTCTTCGAGGGTCAGGCATAAGTTCTTTCCGCTTGCCGACGGGCACCCCGCCGCGACCAGCAACCTAGTTTTGCTGGTGGTGGCGGGGTTTGCTGTTTGACCTGTTAGTCCACTACAATTTCTCCGGTAAGTCTCGGCGAGGGCGGCCACAGTAGGTGGTTGCCGTTATCGACGCGACGCTCGCAGCCCAACTTTTGCGCCCACGGTGGCATGGATGCGGCACGTGCTCGACTCGACGACTCAATATCGAATCGTTTAGGAGTCCATTTTCATGGCAAAGCCCAACATCATCAAGATTGATGCCCGTAACCGCACCGAGTTCGGCAAGGGTGCCGCTCGCCGTGCCCGCGTTGCTGGCGACATCCCGGTTGTCATCTACGGCGCTGACCTGGATGCCCCGAAGCACATCCTCGTTGACACTCTGGATTTCCACGCTGTCATCCGTAACCACGGTGTCAACGCTGTTCTGGACGTCAACATCGAGGGCGAGTCCCAGCTGTCCATGGTCAAGGCTGTTGACCAGAACCCGCTGACCCTCGACATCGACCACGCTGACCTGCTCGCCATTCACCGTGACGAGAAGGTTGAGGTTGAGGTTCCGGTCGTTCCGACTGGCGAGCTCGCTCCGGGCGCCCTGCTCATGCAGGATGCCGAGACCATTCTGGTCAACGCACCGGTTCTGGCTATTCCGGAAGAGATCGAGGTCTCCGTCGAGGGTGCAGAGGTCGGCACCATGGTTCACGCCGGCGACGTTACCCTGCCGGAGGGCCTGGTCCTCACCGACGACGCTGACCTGCTCATCTTCAACATTGTCGAGCCGGAGGAAGAGCCGGCTGGTGACGTCGA
Source organism: Corynebacterium sp. HMSC061H03 (assembly GCF_001838215.1). Taxonomy (NCBI): domain Bacteria; kingdom Bacillati; phylum Actinomycetota; class Actinomycetes; order Mycobacteriales; family Corynebacteriaceae; genus Corynebacterium; species Corynebacterium sp. HMSC061H03. The sequence goes on along the minus strand of NZ_KV836086.1, from coordinate 45,011 downwards.
TGCCGATATCGAGGGCATGGGCGAGGCTGAGACCCCGGATGAGCCAGCTGAGGAAGAGGCTGCTGAGTAGTTAACCTCTCGCATGCTTAGCTAACACAGCTGCGTAAGAAAGGGACGGACTTTTGTCCGTCCCTTTCTTTTTTCTGAAACTCCCCGAAGTCAGAAGTCCGCGCGCTGTGTGCCAAGATTGAACTCATGAACGCCTCCACCACACCTTTGCTTGTCGTGGGGCTCGGCAACCCTGGGCCCAAATATGAACTCACCCGCCATAACGTCGGGCATCTGGTGCTAGATGAACTAGCCAGCCGCACTTCTCCGATGCCGTCGTCGTTTAGCGTGCACAAGAAGTCGAATGCTGAGATAGTCCAGACTCGGTTCAAGACTTCCGACGGTGGCGAGCGGCAGGTGATTCTGGCTAAGCCCCGGACGTACATGAACCTGTCGGGTGGACCGGTCGCGGCGCTGACAAAGTTCTTCAACGTCGCACCTACCGACGTCGTGGTAGTCCACGATGAGCTGGACCTGGACCCGGGCGTGGTGCGCCTCAAGCGCGGCGGGGGCGAGAATGGCCACAATGGCCTGCGCTCGACCACGAAGTCGTTGGGCACGAAGGACTACATGCGGGTACGTATTGGCATTGGCCGTCCTCCGGGCCGCCAAGATCCGGCGGACTACGTGCTGCGTAACTTCAATGCTAAGGAACGCGAGGAGCTCGCTTTCACTCTGCCCACTGCTGCGGAGGCGGTGGAGCTAATCGCCAGCCACGGGCTGGAGATTGCGCAGAACCAGATTCACGGGCGGTAGCAGCAGCGGGAAGGGGGCTATTTTCTCGTTCCCGGGAGCTTCAGTCTTTACAGCTCGTCGGTGTTCGTGCTGCTCGGCGTTTTCGTCGGCGTTTTCGCTCTGTACACCGAGCGCCTGGCGGTAGGATTCGGGAAGCTGCGGCAGGGCGCCCGTGAGGGCATCGACCAGGTGATGAGGATCAGGCGCCCGAGGAGCTCCCCGTCCGGCACGCCCACGACTCGGCGTAGCGGCCGCCCTTCGCCAGCAATTCATCGTGCGTGCCCCGTTCTGCGACCGTCCCGTCCTCCGAAAGCACGACGATGAGGTCGGCATCGCGAACGGTGTGCAGGCGATGGGCGACGACAATCACGGTGCGATCGCCGCGCAACGCCTCCATCGTGCCGACGATCGCCCGCTCCGTGGCCGCATCCAGCGAGGACGTCGGCTCGTCGAGAAGCACCACCGGGGAATCCTTCAGAAGCGCCCGGGCGATGGCGAGGCGCTGCCGCTCGCCTCCCGACAGCAGCGTCCCCTCCTCCCCCACCGGGGTATCCCACCCGGAAGGCAGCAGCTCCACGATGCGGTCCACCCCGGAACGCCGGGCGGCCTCGCGCAAGCGGTCCCCGTCACCGGGCTCGGAACCGAATCCGGGATCGGCGAAGACCACGTTGTCCCGCACGGACGCGTCGAAAAGGAAGGTCTCCTGGAACACCGGGGTCACCAGCGAGTTCACGCCGTCGGTGCCGATCCGAGGCAAGGGCACCCCGCCGATGAGGACCTCCCCCGAGTCCGGATCATGAAAACGCGACAGCAGCCGCATGACCGTCGTCTTGCCCGCCCCCGACGGTCCCACTACGGCAACCAGCGCTCCCTGAGGTGCACGGAAGCTGACGCCGTCGAGAACCTTCTTATCCCCGTACCCGAAGCTCACGTCGCGGAACTCCACGTCATGCCCGTCGGGCAGCTCCGGTGCGGCAGGTTCGGGAAGGGCGGGGATTGCCCGCAGGTCACGCAACGCAGCCAACGTGTTGCGGCCCGCACCGAAACCGCCGGACAACGCTCCCGCCGTGGTGATCGGTCCGGTGAACTGGACGACCACGATGAGCATCGGCGCCAAATGCGCCGGCGCCATCCCGCCCGTCGCGGCGACTGCCACGGCGACTATCACCGCCGCCGTGAACACCGCATGGACGACCGAACCCAGCCGTCCGATGGCCGCCCCCTGCGTCGACGTCGCCTTCGCGAACGCATCGTGTTGGGCCCGGATTGCCTCATCCACCATCGCGTCCGCCGCCGAACCGTCGCCCGCGGCGCGAATCGCCTGCTGGCAGCGGGTGAACTCGATCAGCCTGCCGGAGACGGCAGCGACGGCGTCAGCATGCGCTTCGTCCGACTCCCCGCCGACCCGACCAATGGCCCGGTAGGCGAAGAAGATCACCGGCGCCGACGCGACGAGAACCAAACCGACGCGCCAATCCACCGCCAGAATTCCGAAGGCGATGACGGTCGGCGCAACCGCCGCGGCGATGACAGGCCGCAGGATCACGTGCGGCACGGACGCCGCGAACGCGATACCCGACGATGCCATCTCCGAAAAGCGGCCGGCCGTGGACTTGGTGACGTACCCGAGTGGCAACGTCAGCACGCGTTCGCCCAGGGAACGCAGCAGGGACGACAGCACCGCTGCGGAATTCGCCCTGCCGACCGTCCCCGCGGCGAGAGACAGCACCGCATGGGCGGCCGCGAGGCCGGCGATGACGCCGGTGAAACGCCACGCCGTCGCATCATCTCCCTCGGCCAGAGCCGACAGCAGCGGCAGCAGCGCGACGAACGCCGCTCCGTGAGCCAGCGCGGCAAGCGCGGCCAACGCAATGAGCCACGCCAGCGTCATTCTCGAGCGCCGATCCGTCATCGACCACAAGTCCCGAATCATCGGTTCCCCGCCTTTTCATCGTCTAATTCAGTGCCCCGCGGGGCGGATGGTTCGTCGTCGAGCGCGAACGCGCGCCACAAATCCCGGTAGCGGCCACCGCGCGCAAGCAACTCGTCGTGGGTACCCGCCTCCGCGACCGCTCCCCCGTCGAGAACGAGGATGCGGTCGGCGTTGCGGATCGTGCTCAACCTGTGCGCGATCACAATCACCGTCCGTGAACGGGCCAAACGCTCGATTGCGGACTGGATGAGGGCCTCGGAAGCCGGATCCGCGTAAGCGGTTGCCTCGTCGAAGATGAGCACCGGCGCGTCCGTGACGATCGACCTCGCGATGGCCACGCGCTGCGCCTCACCACCGGAAAAGGTCACGTCGACGTTGACCACCGAATCCAGGCCCTTCGGCAGCGCCGCGATGACCGCATCGAGGTTCGCGAGCTTCGCGGCCGCCATGATTTCGCCGTCGGTGGCGTCTCTCCTGGCCAGCCGGATGTTCTCCCGCAACGGCAGCGTGAGCAACTGCGGATCTTGGAACACCACCGACACCGAGCGGTGCACGTCACGCACGGCGATGTCGCGAAGATCGGCGCCGCCCAGCAGCACCGAGCCTTCAACGGGGTCGTAGAAACGCGCCAACAGCCGGGCGACGGTGGACTTTCCGGAACCGGAGGACCCCACCAGCGCAGTGAGGGTCCCCGGTTCAAACGTCGCGGACATCCCGTCGAGGACCCGCGGCCCATCGCCGTAGGAGAAGACCAGGTTCCGGGCCTCGAGCGCGCCTCCGCGCGCGGGCACCGGATCGGCGGGCTCGACGATCGGCGGCGTGCCCAGCACATCCGCGATGGACTTCAGGGCAGCGATCCCCGCGATGATGGGTTCGGAGTTCATGGCCACCCGCACGATCGCCGCGGAGAGTCCAAGGCCGAGAACCAGCCCGGCGACGAGCCCCTCCGGTAGGCCGCCCGCGGCGTCCCTCAGAGCGAGGCCGGCCCCGCACACCACTGCGAGGACTGTGATCGGGGACGTCACCACGTCGATGACCCCGAGATAGATGTTCGACTGCCGGGACCAGGCAGACCACGCACGGACGAACGACAGCGCCGCGGCATCGTAGCGACCCGCGCCCTGGTTGGCGCGTCCGAAGGACTTCATCACTGAGATACCTCGCACCAACTCGATGACCGCGGCCGTCACTCCTTCGGAGGCTCGCTCGTAGTCGCGCTGAAGACCGGCTCCGCGCGAAATCATCACACCCATCAGGGCGAAGGTGACCAGCACCGGGACGACCGCCACCGCCGCGATCCGCCAATCCACCGCGACGAGCGCGATGAGGGAAAGCAGGGGAACCAGCACCGCCACCACGGTCTCACCGACGGTGTGGCCCATGAGCTGGTGGACAGCCGCGACGTCCTTCTCAACCGACCCGATGATTCCCGACGAGCGCCGGGCGTCCAGCCAGCCCAGCGGCAACTTCCGGATTTGGGCGACCAGCTGGCGCCGGAGGTGGAGCTGCAGGTCGTTATCCGCCCGGTGCGAGAGCATGCCGGCGGCGCCGTCCGCGGCCATGCGCACCGTTGCGGCGACGACGATGACAGCCACGGCCAACCACGTCCGATGCTCCGGGGCCTCCGGGTACGTCATCGCGATGTCGATGATGCCGACCAGCGAAGCGACGGTAGCCACCGACGACAGGACGGATAACGCGACCACCGCACGCATCCGGGTCCGGATCGGGGCGAGCAGCGACCACGGGCTTACGGTCCCGTCCACGGCGCTCACTTGCCCGCCTCCCCGATCGTGCTTTTCTTCGTGAGAGTGCAGAAGTACACCATGCCGGCGCGTGAGGCTCCGCCCAGCTTCAGCCCGTTGGCTTCGGCGAGGTCCTCGAGCTCGCTGTCCCGGAACACCCGGTGGCCCATCTTCGCCATGATGGCCATGTCGACCCGCTCGTACACGTCGGGATCCTCGGCTAACGTCTGCACGTAAGCGATGCCGTCGTCGGCGAGCAGCCCGGCGACCCTGCCGAGCGCGGCACCCGCATCCTTCATTTGGTGGAGCGCGCCGCACACCCAGATTTCATCGGCCCCGCCGGTCTCTCCCGCGAGCGGCGCGAGGACGTCGGCGACGTGGAATTCCGTCCGGGCCCCGAGCCCTTCGACGGCGGCGCGTTCGCGGGCGATGCGGATCGCATTGGGCGACAGGTCGTAGCCGACGATGTTCGCCCTGCGATAGCGAGGCTCGGCGGCAAGCATGCGAGCGAGCCACCCGGTTCCGCAACCGAGGTCGAGAACCCGGGCTGGCGCATCCGGCCCGGGATCCAGCGCACGGAGCTTCCGATACACGGCGGCGGCGTCCATCGGTTCACGCGCATAGCGGCTGAGGAACCTCGGCTGGACCTTGTCCTCGTAGGCCGCGAGGAGTCTGCGGTTGTTCTGGACGATCTGGGCAATCGACTTCATCTGGTTCTGTCTCCGGGTGTGTGGGCCGCGTCCACGCGGCGGTTTCGGGTTAGGTGCTCGGGTTCGCGGGCCGTCATCGGCGGCGCCGCCCCCGTGGACGTGCCCGTCATGCAGACTCCCCCGGCCTGATTTTCACGGCGATGCCCCACGCCGCGAGCACGGCGATGCCTAAGAACCAGGCCGCGCAGACCACCAGACCCGCAGCCCCGGTGCCGTTGACGGCCTCGCCGGCCGCGGATACGGGGGTGTGCCCGGCGATTCCGCGCAGGAGAGGACGGAAGTGGTCGGCGGGCATGAGCACCGTGTTGACGAACATCGCAACGATGATTAACGGGATGAGAGCCACGGAACCCTGGGGGCTGGTGATGGAGAACGCGATGTACGTGCCGGTGCATGCGGCCGCCGCGGCAACCATCGCGCCGGTCACCGCGATCCTCCACCACCAGGACACCTCCGGGAGGCCGTCGGACAGCAAGGCGGCCACCGCCGCGACGACGACCGTCATCGCCATGATCCGGATGAACTCGGCAATAATCCGTGCGGCCGGCACGGCCGCGTACGGTGACGGCATGGTGATTAACCGCTCGTGGAAGCCATTGCTGCGTTCAACGAACACGGTGGACGATCCCGTGATGGCCAGGATGAACGCCCACGCCGTCACGACCAGGATGACCGCGTTCCGGAGTTCGAACTCTCCGGTGAGCTGCCTGACCAGGCCACCGAACATGCGGTTGACGATGAACAGGTACACGAGCGGAGCAATGAACGTCATGAACCAGAAGTCGGAGCGCCGCAGCCAAATGTGGACGATGCGCCGCAGATGCACGGAGACGGCGTCGATCATGATTCGCTCCTCGAGGTGAACCGGCGGATGAACAGGACGATTCCGGCGACCACCGCGACGCCGAGCCACAGGGCTGCCTCTTCCCCGGCGCTATCCGGGAAGGCGTCCGGGGACGCCGCCCTGATCACCTCGATCATCGGCGAAAACGGCATGTGACGTACGACGTCGCGCAGGGAGCCGTCCAAAGCGGTCGCCGGAATGAACGCGGTGGAGAACATAAGCAGCAGCATTTCCAGCGCCTGGATCGATGAGGCCGTCGACACCGGGGCGGGCACCATCAGGATCACCCCGTCCGTGACCAGGGACAGGACCGCCGCGGCGAGCAGCGACCACAGGACAGTCCACGCGACGTCACCGACAGCCATGTCGAGTCCACAGGCCCACGCGACGACCAGCAGCGCCGCGATCGACGCGGACATCCGCAGCAAATCGGTGGCGAGCCTGCCGGCGACATAGCCGCCTGTGGCCCCGGGCAACACGCGCACGCGGTCAACAAGCCCGGATTCGACGTCCTGTCCCACCGCCATCGCCGACGCCGCGGCGGTGAACATCGCCGCCTGGAACAGGCAGCCGCCGAGCACGAAACGCAGGTACCCGAAGCCGGATTGCCCCGCCGAGTACCCAAACACCGCGTACAGGCACAGCAGGAAGAGGGGCGGAACTACGAACATGGAGATCAGCGACGCGGTGTTGCGTCGCAACAGCAGCAGATCCCGACGGAGAAACGCCGCGACCGACGTCGCACTCATCGCGCCGCACCCCCTGCGTTCATCGATATGAACACCTCGTTGAGGGTGGGCGGCGACACGCTCAGCGAATCCGGCAACGCTTCCGAGGCCTCCATCGCCCGCGCCACCGCCTCGAGGATCCGTGGCCCGGGGTCGACGTCGAGGGACACCGACTTCCCCGCGACGCGGGCGCGGTCCAGGCACGTTCCCCCGAGGCAGCGGGCGAATGCCTCCGCCCCGGCGGCGGTGGCGAAGGACACGCGGAGCACGTGCGACCCGAAGTCGCGGCGCAATTCCTCCGGCGTTCCGCTGGCGACGATGCGGCGGTCCTTGAGCAGATGGACGTGGTCTGCCAGCGCCTCCGCCTCTTCCAGGTACTGGGTGGTCAGCACCAGGGTCATTCCGTCGTCCCGCAGCTGCCGGATGAAGCCCCACAGCTCTTCGCGGCTGACCGGGTCCAACCCCGTCGTGGGTTCGTCGAGGAACAGCAGCCTGGGCACGACGCACAGCGACGCGGCGATGTCGAGGCGCCGCCGCATGCCACCCGAATAGGCCGACACCAACGTCGAGGCACTGTCTGCGAGCGAGAATTGCGCGAGTAGTTCCGTCGCGCGGGCGGCCGCGTCGGCGCGGTCGAGTCCGCGCAGCCGCCCGAAGAACTCCAGATTCTCCCGGCCGGTGAGGTTCTCGTCAATCGCCGCGAATTGGCCGGTGGTGGCAATGTCGGCGCGCACGCCCACCGGATCCTCTTTCACATCGCGCGAGAAGATGCTCACCTCGCCGGAGTCTGCGGTGATGAGCGTCGACAGGATTCGGATGAGAGTGGTCTTGCCTGCGCCGTTGTGGCCGAGGAACGACACAATCGCCCCGGCGGGCACGGTGAAACTCACGCCGTCGAGCACATGCTTGCGCATCCGGGCACCGCGCTTTCCCTTGCGCCCGCCGTCCGGCGGGGCACCTGCCCCGCCTTCGGGCGCGGTGCCCGCTTTGCCCGCAATCGGGTAGCTCTTCGTGAGGTTGCGGACGACGATCGCCGCACCTCGTTCAGCTTGATCCGTCATCGTTTCCCCTTTTCTTTGGAATCGCAGTGGGCCGCTGTCGGCAGCGGCCCCGTGGTCGGGTTGTCATGCGGCACCTCGATATGGATGCCCGCATCGCGGGCGAAGGCGAGGACCGGTTCGAGGAGCCGGGGGTGGCCGACGAGATCCCGGCACCCCGGCGTGACCGGCTTCCCCGCCACCGCCACAACGGTGGCGGCAGCAATCGCCGCGGTCATTTTGTAGGAACCCGGGCCGGTCGCCCGGACGACGGTCGTCTCGGCCGACGGCCCCGCATCGCCCGCGCCGACGGACGACAGTGCGACGACCAGCTCGGCGGGTTGCGGAGTGCCCTTCGCCCGCGCCTTCCGCGATGTCACGGCCGCCCCGAGACGGGCGAGCAGACCGGAGACAACGGGCATCGCGTACAGTCTCGACGTGCAGATCTTCTCCACCAACGCATCGGGGAGGGCATCGAAGGCGACGTGGTAGGAATATCCACGGATCGAGGGGCACACCTCGCGTACGACGTCGACGTCCGGGCATTCGTAGCCGATTCCGCTTTGCGACGACACCGGGTTGCGCCGCACTTCGACAATGGCGCCGCCGAGCATCGCGCGGTATCCGCCGCGAATGGTCCGGAACATCGACTCGACCGACGCGGCCCCGGATTCCTGGTCGGCGCCGATTCTCAGATCGACCCGCACATCGCGGACCTCTTCGACCCCCGCAGCGCGGGCCCCGAGAATCAACAGTGCCGTCGACAAGCCCGGGCACAGGCCGAACCCGGTGAGCACGGGAACCCCCTCCCGCCGGGCATCCCCGTCGAGGGCCATGATTGCGCGGCGGGCGTCGATCGAATCGTTGACGTCGATGTATCCGGTGCCTGAGTCAATGCACGCACGGGCGAGTGAGTCTGCGTGCACCTCGAACGGGCCGGTGCAGTTGACCACCCAATCGTGTTTGCGGAATACCCTGCAGATCTCGTTGTGGCCGGCGGCGATCCTCAGCGGGAAGTGCCGCCCCGGGCCATCGTCCGGTTTCTTTCGGGAAGTGTAGGCCAGCTCGATCCCGTCGACGGCGCCGAGCATCCCCCGGACGAGCCGTCCGGTGACGCCGGTACCTCCGGCCACCAGCACTTTCACAGGTTCGCCCGCGTCGCGGTCCCGTGCTTCCCCGCCGTTTCGTCGATCAGTCACTTTCCATCTCGTTTCCCCGGTCCCGCGACCGGTCGATTCCATCGGACGACGGGTCCACTGCCCTGTCGTCCGTTTCCGGCGCCCGGCGCCGGTGTTCGATGTACTCCCCGATGAGAGCCCCAGTCAGCGCGGCATCCTCTCCGAGGACGAACGAATAGTGGTTTCCCGCGACGCCGGCGACGCAGAGGTCATCGACGAGGTGGTCCCGCCACTGGTCGTGGTTGTGAGCCTCGCCGTCATCGGGGAAAACGAACAGCGCCTCCCTCACCCGCCCCTCGGGCCGGTACCGGGTGCGGGCATCGATGAGCGAGCGCAGCGAGTTGAACTCCGTCGCTGTCACCCGGTCGCCGGAAAGCCCAAGGTCCTCCAGGAGCGTCGGTGCGACCGCTGCGGCCAGGGCACGCAGGCGGGCCCCTCGTTCCTCATCGGTCTCGTCGACCCCGCCGAACTCCGCCCAGAGGCGGGCAACCGGCGTTCCGTGCGGGAGATCGGCGATCGAGGGCATCACCCGGGACAGCAGCCCCTTTTCGGATTCCGCGTCGAAATCCCCGACGTCGACCGCGATCCCCGGAGCCAGGCTGTCGAGAAACACCAGCGCAGGATCGAGATCGGCCAAACGGAGCGCCATCTCGGCCGCGATGGTGCCGCCGAGGCTCCATCCAACGATCGCAGGGGCGGCACCGTCGACGAGCACCTCGCGGACCCGGCCCGAATAGTGGGCCGCGATATCGCCGATGCCGATAGCGTGGGGGAATGGTCTCTCGAACTCCGCGAAGCCGACGCCCCACACCTGCCCGCCACCGGGGATCGCGAGTGCCAGGTCTCGGTAGATGTCGACGGTGCCGAATCCGCCGTGGACGAGGAAGATCGGGCGCGCCTCATCACCGCTGCGCAATAGGACCAGCGAACGGTCCGCGGCCGACGCGCCGGGATCATCCGCGTCCCGCCGGTCGGTCGGCGTGGTCGTCGACTGGCCGACGAGCTCTGCCACGCCACGTGGCGTCGGCTTGGCCAGCGCTTCCGCGAGCGGCACCGACGCCCCGGTGATGTCCTGGATCCGCTGCATCAGTTTCACGAATCCCAGGGAGTCGTAGCCGAGGAGGAACAGGTCGTCGTCCGCGCCGGCTTCGGCGCCGCCGAGGTCGGCCCGGACTATCCCAGTGATGACCGTCAGGTATCCGCGAACTCGGCCCATCAGGTCCCCGGATGCGATCCTCGAGATCGCGCCCGCCCTGTCGCGCTCTGCCGATAACACGCCCGCGACGCCGTCGTCAATCACCCCACCGCCGGAAGAAGTGCCCCCGACCGCCAGGCGCAGGTGCCGAACCTGGCCGACGCTCAGCGGCGCCGCTTCGGAGCAGCCCCCGGCGAAACCCGACACCGACCTGATGTAATGGTCGAAGATGTCCTCCACCAGTTCCGGTTTCAGGATCTGCTCGACGAAATCCCAGGCGACGTTGATACGCCCGTCGACCTCCATCACCTGGTTGTCCAACAGCACCTGCGGAGTCTGGGAGATGGCGTAATCGACGTCTCCCAGGACGTGGGCATCCTTGCCCGAGCCATCGCCTGCCGCGGCCCCCTCGCCGAACAGCAACGAGGTGTACACGAACGGCGCTATGGCCTGTCCGACGGGCAGACCCCGGTGGCGCGCGATGGTGCCGAGCAACGACACCCCGGAGTACCCGGCCGCCATGTGCCCGAGCAGCCGGTTGCGCAGTTCCGCCGTCCACCAACGGAGATCATGGTCGGCGGCCGCTTTTACAGGCATCAGAATGACGCCGGTGAAATCACCGAAGACGCCGGCGACGTCGGCGATTTCGGAATCACGGTTGTACGTGGTGATGTTGATACCGACCGAATCCCCCCTCGACCACAGCGACAGGCTCGTCGCATAGCAGGCGAGAAGCAGTGCGGACACGCTGCCGTCGGCGGCGCTGGCCCTTTCCCGCAACAGTGCGGTTTCCTCAGCGGTGAACGTGTACGACAGGCGACGCATCCGCGGCACATCCACGTCCGCGGCCGCACCGCTTGATGGAAGGGTGTTGCCGGGCGGGAATTCCTCGACCACCGTCCGAGTCAACGTCTCTTCGCCCCGCCCGACCGCCGAAGCTTCCCGACGCTTCATCTCCAAGACGTACGTGCGGTAGTCGCCAGTGACGGGCGGAAGCTCCGTTCCTCGGTACAGCTTGTCCAGGTCGTCGATGAAAATCCGCTGGCTCGCCCCGTCTCCGATGATCATGTCCACGCTGAAGAACAGGCGGTGCCGCCCGTCCGGGAGCGCGAACGCCGACAGATGGAACAAGGGCCAGCTGCCCAGATCGAATACCTGGTGGCTCAGCTCATCGCGCTTGCGCCGCACCGCCTCGACCACGGTCGCCTCATCGGCGGTCCGGTAGTCGGCGACATCAATACGGTAGCGCGGAACCTCCGGCAGGATCCGCTGCGTGGCTTGTGCGGTGAACACGACGCGCAGCATCGGATGCCTGCGGATTAGCTTGTCGAGGGCGTCTTCCAGGCGATCGATGTCGGTGCCGGGTTCGGTGACGGATTCGATGTAGTAGTGCTCGGTGACGCCGCCCAGCTCGAACCCAGAGTTCCGGCCAACGTAGTAGGCCTTCTGCATGTCAGTCAAGGGGAACGGCGCGTGGGGGTCATCCCCGAATTGTTCCACCGGATCCTTTCCGTGGGCACTCGCGGAGCATTCTCGGGCGCCTCCTGCGGCTGAACCGGCACCGACGGCACAATCGGGGGAAGGCACTGCCTCGGCGACGGCTTCAGACTCGGCCCCGGATTCCCGCATGGCCTCCGATACAAGGCCGGCGATGTGCGCGATGGTCGGGTCGACGATGACGTCGCGGAAACGGAGCCGGACTCCCGTCTTCTGCCGGATTGCGCGAATCATAACCTGGAATTGCAGGGAATCGCCGCCGCGGCGGAAGAAGGACTCTCCCGCGCCGCACGCCGAATCCGCGGCACCCGTCGACGGGGCTTCCCCGAGAATCTCGTCGAAGACTCCGGACACCAACTCGATCGCCCCGGGGTCGGCGACGGAACCAGCCGAGCCCACGGCTCCGGCCCCCGCCCCGGCGACCTCGCCATCGGCCGTTGCCCCGCCGCCCGCGGCGCCGACGTGCCTACGAATTTCCTCCTGGTCCAGTTTCCCGTTGACGGTAACGGGCAGGTGCGCCACCGGCAGCAGGACCGTCGGTACCATGTACGCTGGCAAGCATCGGGCAAGCTCGGCCCGGACGGCATCCCGCGAGCCGGTCATATCGTCCACCGGAACGTAGAGGCACGCCAGTAGTCCCCGATCGCCCGATTCGACGACCGCCGCCATCGACGCGGTCACCAGGCCGGACCGCTCGAGGACCGATTCGATTTCTCCGAGTTCGACGCGGAAGCCCGCGATTTTCACCTGACGATCGCGGCGGCCGAGAAATTCCACAAAACCCTCCGCGTTGAACATGCCCACGTCTCCGGTCCGGTAGCAGCGACCGATGCCTGGGACATACCCGAAGGCGGCAGCGGTCCGCTCCGGATCGGCCGCATACCCCTGCGCGACGCCGAGGCCGCTGATGTGGATTTCCCCCGGCACCCCGACGGGGCAATGCACCCCGTCGGGAGCGAGCACGTGGATGCCCTGGTTCGCCAGCGGGTACCCGTAGGGAATGCGGTTTTCCAGGCTGTCGCGTTGCAGCGGGTACTGGATGGACCAAATGCTTCCTTCGGTCGCACCGCCCAGGCTATTGATCGACGCGTTCGGGAACATGTCCATGGCGCGCGCCGGAAGCCCCGCTGCGATGCGATCGCCGCTGAGCAATACGGTGCGCACATCCGGGAACACGTCGTCGTCCGTCGCCCGGACCAGGGCGAGCTCCAACAGGGCGGGCGCGGAGTTCCACAGCGTGACCCGCTCTTCCCGCAAGACGTCGAGGATTTCATCGGCGTTGCGTTCGTCTCCGACCATCGTCACCGTCGCTCCTGCCGCGAACGCACCGAACACGTCGTAGACCGACAGGTCGAATCCCAGCGACGACAATCCGATAATGCAATCAGCGGAGGTGACCCCATACCGCCGGTTCACGTCGAGGATGGTGTTGATACAGTTGCGATGACTGATCCGCACACCCTTTGGCCGGCCCGTGGTCCCCGAGGTGAAGATGACGTAGGCAAGGTCGTCAGGGGCAGTGCCGGGCGAAGAGTGCGCACCCGCGCTGCCCGCGCGGTCGCAGACTTCCGCGGCTGCGGGCTTGCCGACGCCCTCTACTCCGCTTTGGTCCAGTTCATCGATCACGCCGGTGTCCAGAATCGGGCCCGCCGCACCTGAGGCTTCCACTACGTATTCTTGTCGCTGGGCCGGCATGCCCGCGTCGACAGGCACGAATGCGGCTCCCGCACGCAATGCGCCGACCATGTTGACGATGTCGTCGGGATGCTTGGTGTAGCGCACGATCACCGCATCCCCCGCCCCGACGCCGGAATCCGAGAGTTGGCGGGCGATGCGTCCGGCCCTGGCCCAGACCTCGGCGTAGGTGTACGAGATGCCCCGGGCGGCGAGGCGCACGGCCGGCGCATCCGGAGTCGCCGCGCATGCGGCTTCGACAAGCGAAACCAGGGTGTCATCGTGGATCGGGCCCGCAGCGTCGTTGTAGCGGGCGACGGCCCCCTCCGTCTCCGCATGACGGATGGGCAGAGCCTCTCCCCCGTCCGCCACCACGTCCAGGGCCTCCGCAACGGCTCCGAACATCGCATCTACCGCAGGGAAGTAATCGTCGACCACGTCCCACGACAACGCCATCCCGCCCGATGCCGGCATCACCTGGATGTCGAGGCACACCTGCGCGGTTTGCGTGTAGATGCATTCGATGACCGGGCTGCGCCCGCTTCCCCGCTCGCCGCCGAGGTAGCTGGTGAACACCACCGGAGCGGTGGCCTGGGACTGATTGGCCGCGTCCCGGAGGAATCGCTGTAGCACCTCCACACCGGAAACGCAGCGGTGGGACAGCCCTTCGCGGATGTCCAGGTCGATCGCCTCCGCCAACCCGTCGATGGTCGCGGCTCTCCCGGCGTCGACGCCGACAAGCATCGATGAAGTGAAATCTCCCATCACCCTCGTGCCCGCGGCGAGGCCGCTGCGTTCGCTGACAGTCACGTTGACCGTCAACGCGGATTCGGGCAGCCACCTGCAGACGACGGCGGCGTTGACGGCCATCACCAGCGACGACAGGGTAACTCCAATGCGGTGGGCACGTTCGCTGAGCTTGGCGGTGACCTCCGCGTCAAGCACCGTGCCCAAGCGCCGGGTCGACCAATCGTCGCCACCCCCCACGGCCGCCGGGAACTCCGGACGCCGCGGCAGATCTGCGGCCTTCTTCTCCCAGTAGGCGAGGTCCTCGGCCCGTTTCTCGTCGCGCCGGCGCGCAGAGATTGCCGCCAGGGCATCCCCATATCTGGAAGCCGGAGCCGGCGGCTCCCCGGCCAGCAGGGATTCGAGCTCGTCGAAGAATAGGTACACCGAACCCGCATCCATGACGATCATGTTGAAGTAGATGAACATCCTGCACCCGCCCGCATCTGCGAGCAGCCTCGCGGCGACCATGGGACCGTCCTCGTTCGACGATCGCGCCGCGGTTCGCATGTCCCGACGGATCTCCCCCACCGCCGCGTCGATATCGTCGCCGGACCCGACTACCTCGACGGTGGCGAGGCACGCGCCGGTCGGGCTCAAGACCCCGGCATCGACGTCGAGCCGATGGAACAGCACGTCGTGACGCCCGAAGACCGCCCGCACGGCCTCCTCCACCTGCGGCAACGAATAGTCGTGCCGGGATTCCGCGTAGATGTACGTCGCTTGGCCGCCAAGCTCGATGTCCTCGTCCGCGCCGAGCAGGTAGGCGGTCTGGATTGGATTGAGCGGGACCGCATCCGCGGAACCAGCCCCATTTTTGCCGGCACAGCCGTCATCCGACTCACCCGTCGCTACAGCGGGATCGGCCCCGGCAGCGGCGCCTGCGGCAGATCCGGCATCAGCGCCACCCCGGGCGGCGTCGATGACGGCCGCCAAATCAGCGACCGTGACCCCGGGGTCCATCGCCGCGTAATCGATGGTGACCCCGTACTCGTCCTCCAGCGCCAGCAGCATCTGGAGGAAAGTCAGGGAGTTCGGGATGTGGTCGCGGAGTTTCACGTCCGCCGAATCCAGGTGCACGCCGATGGCGTCGGCGATGGACTCCGACAGCCGTTCGGGGGCGACTCGGGCCCCGGTGCGGGCTCTTCCCACGGCGGTAGATGCGACGGCCGGCGCGATCGTTTCATTGGTCATCGTCATCGCCTCAGAGCAGAGCCTCGAGCTTGCGGCGGAGCTTCTTGCCGTTCGACGCGACGGGCAGCTCGTCGACCCACAGAACCCTGGAGACGGGCACCCCGGCGACGCGCATCAGCTCGGTCGTCGCGGACCGGGCCACCGCCTGTTCATCGATCGGAGGTTCATCCCCGTCCGATTGCCCGGCACCGGTCGCATCGTCGGCCTTACGATCGGTCGGGGTCCGCCTGGCCAAGAACACGGCGATCTCCTCTTCGCCCGTGGCTGGGTTGCTCCGGCCGAGAACGGCAACATCGCGGTCAAGCACATTCTCCAGCACGGCTTCCAAATCAGCCGAATAGTAATTCCGGCCGTTGACGAAGATGATGTCCTTCTTCCGGCCGAGGACGAACAACTCGCCGTCGCGGAGAATGCCCATGTCCCCCGTTGCGAACGCCCCATCATCGGTGAGCTCGTGCTCCACGATCCCCTCTGCTGTGATCGCGGCGCGGGTCATCGGAGCGCCGGCGATGTGGATTTCACCGACGGTGCCGTCGCCGAGGACCCCGCCCCCGTCATCGCGGATGGTCAAGGAAATCCCCGGGACGGCCTTGCCCAAGGCGACGAACTCAGCTCCGGACTCGCTCTCGATGTCCTCGAAACGCTGCCCCGTGGCGATGCCCGTCCGGTCAAGTCGCACCGTGGACAGACCCGAGTAGATGTCCCGGGTCGTGACCAGCAGGCAAGCTTCGGACATTCCGTAGGCGGAGGTCAGGGCATCCTCCCGGAGACCCATGGCGGACATCGCCGCGAGGAACTTCCGGGCCAATGGAGCGTCGATGGGCTCAGAACCGCTCATCAGCTTCTGGACGTTGGAGAAGTCGTAACCGTGGTCATCCCCGAGGGGCCGGCGCTCGAGATGGCGCAGGAAATGCTTGAACGCGAAGTTCGGGCACACTGTCACCGTCGGCCGGTGCCTGGTCACGGCCTCGAACCACCTCGGGGGATCGGCGACCACCTCGGAAACCGGCAGCAACACCTGGTCGTACCCACGAAAAAGGGCGTAGACGTGGAAGCCGATCAGCGAAAGGTTGTGGGTCAAAGGCAGCCACGTGAGCATCTTGTTCTCGTACCGGTGCGCGTGGCGTGGGATCGTCGCGCGCAGACCGTTCAGCACGGACTCGTTGGTTACGATGACGCCCTTTGGCGATCCCGTGGAGCCGGACGAAAACTGGATGAGGGCTTCGCCTGCCGTCCCACCTCGCACCGGGAACGCGGGGACCGCCCCGGCGCCATCCCCGGAATCCACGTCACCCGCCTGAGAGAAGTCCGATTCAGCATCACCCGGCATCGCCGCATCCGGTTCCGCGGCAGCGTCATTGACGATGGACACGTCGAGCAGCCGATCCTCGCCCACGACCACGGCACCGTTTGCGCCGGTGAGCAGCGTGTAACTGCGTTCGTCGACCAGGATCGGGGCCCCGGGCATCATGTCCGAGAGCGTCCGCACCCTGTCGACGTCAACCGGGCCCGACACCGGCGGCGCAAGCGCCGGAACCGCGCCGGCGTAGACGCAGCCCCAGAACGCCCGGATGAGCCCGCGGTTCTCCGAAACCTGGAAGATCACGCGATCGCCGGGGCCGATGCCGGCTTCGGCCAACCGAGTCGCAGCCGCCACCGCCTCCGCATGGACCCGGCCATACGGGACGAAGACGTCCCGCCGATTCTCGACGAAGGTGATCCCCTTTTTCGTCTCATCGGCCTTGTCCCGAAGCACGTCGCTGATGGTCCGGATCGTGTTCATTGGTACCTCTTTCGGTTGTCGGCGCCATGCCGGTGCCGGGCGGACCGGGCCCGCATGGCGTGACCCGGAGGATGTGTCTGAAGGGTTGAAAGGGTGAAGCAACTGGGTGGGGCGCGTCTCCGCACAAGCCCGGAAATGCTCACCCGCCGGTTCCAGGCGCCCGTCAAGTCACTGCAGACACCAGGGCGGCGACGAAGACCGCGGCGGACGCTGCGGCCGCGAACCCGTCACGCACTCGCCAGGGGTGATCGGTGCGGAAGGTACGCCGCGGATAGAGGCCGAAGTTGCGCATCGCCAGGGTCAGGGACAGCTTTTCGGCGCAGCGCACGGCGCTGACGAACAACGGGAAAGCGATGCGCGCGGGCGTCGTCGCGCGAATGAAACCGGAGCGGAAAGACTGCTCCGGTCGCATCGAGCGCAATCTAATCGCCCATGTCAGCTGGGGGATTTCACTGCGCAGGAACGCTGCGATGCTCACCCCGGAAATCGCTATGGTGCACCATGTGTAGGGCACCCGGAGGCGTTGCACCATGGCGTCGAAAAGCTCCTCGACGCGCATGCACGCGGAGACCAGGACCGTCCCCGCGAACACGGCCATCAACAGCAGTCCGTGATGGATGCCGTGGCGGACGGCTTCCGACGCATCCCCACCTCCGTAGAACTCGGAGCGCCACCCGAGCAGGCCGAAGAACACCCCGATTAACAGGACAAGAAGGACCTTCCCCGCCGTCGCCCGAACGTCGCGTTCCGCGATCGCAGCGAGTGCGAGGAACGCGACCACCGTCAGGGCGAGAACGGCGTCTCCGCCGGAGAGCAGCGCGGCGACGAGGACGAACATCACCGCCGCGACAATCGTGATGGCGTTCAACCCCGCGCGCCTTCGAGCGGCGGATTCACTGGTCCCGGGGCTTTCGTCCAAGGACGTCCGTGCGCCGGCCGCGGGCAGTGGGCGATCCCGCCGGGATGACTCCGGGGAAGCCGGCAGGTCGGCTGCGGGACCGGACCAGGCGACCTTCCCTTCGGCGACGATGCTCGCCCTATCTGCCCACGTTCGCGCGACACGGCGGTCGTGGCACGTGAACACAACGGTTCCGCCGGCCCCGGCGTATTCCGCTAGCGCATCCAGTACGATGCGCGAGCTCGGCGAATCCAGGTGCGCCAACGGCTCGTCGAGAAGCAGCAAACGGCGATTGGCCGCCACCGCCAGGAAGATGCCCAACCGTCTTTTCTGTCCGCCCGACAGGACGAACGGCGAGACGGGGTCAAGTGCCCTGGGGCACAGGGCTTCCCGCAGTTTCCGCAGCTCATCGGCGCCGAGTGGTCCGTGCGGGTCCGTGCCGGCCAGCGCGGAGTCGATTTCCGCGGCGACGGTCGCGCGGGTGAACTGGTGCTCGGGGTTCTGGAACGCCCACGACGCGAAGGCGTCGGGGACGCGCCGGGCAGACGCGCCGTCGATCCGGAAGCTCGCTCCCGCCTTCATCTGGCCTGACAGCACCGCCAGCAAGGTGGACTTACCGGCTCCGTTGGCGCCGACTAGGGCATGAATCTCGCCCCGTTCCAGTGTCAGATCGGCCCCGTCCAGAATCCTCTCCCCGCCTCGGGCCACGTGGGTTCCGGTCAAGGCCAGCAGTGGAACGGCATCCGCCTCCGATTCCAAATCGGGACGGTCCGGTGCCCCCGTGCCCGGCGTACTGGCGTCCGGCGCTCCGGCGGGCGCGGCCGACGTCGCAATGCCCTTCACCGCGATGCCCTCCGGTGCTCCGTGCGCGGCGACGCTCCCGTCCGCATCGAGGATTGTCACCGTGTCGACCCACCCGTCGAACGGGCGGAGGTCGTGCTCGATGAGCAGGATAACGCGCCCCGGGGCCCGCAAATCACGGATGGCGGCGAACAGCGACCGACGACCGTCCTCGTCAACGTGGGCCGCGGGCTCGTCGAAGATCATGACCTCCGGCGCCCTGGCCACAGCACCGGCGATGGCCATCCGCTGGCGTTGCCCACCCGACAAAGCCCACGGATCCTTCTCCGCGAGCTCTGACAGCCCGAGCTCCGATAGGGCCTCGGCTGATTGCTTGGCGACGATGCCGGCTTCCACGAGGGAAAACTCGAGGGCCATCGACACGTCATCGACGACTCGGAGCGTGAGCACCTGCGTCGACGGGTCTTGCCCGACGAAGGTGACCCGGTCCCCGTCCACGGGGCGTTCGGTGCCGTCGGCATCGACGATGTGCACGAATCCGGCATGGTCGATGGGGATGTGCGAGGGGATCAGTCCAGCGATGAGGTGGGCCAGGCTCGTCTTTCCGCATCCCACGGGTCCCGTGATGGCGTTAATCGTGCCGAAATCGAAGGAGAGATCCACCATGTCGGGTGCCCATCGCCCATCGGCGTGCCGGACGCCCGCGCCACTAACCCGTAACCGGGCCGGGGCCGTCCCGCGTGTCGCACCGGCGCACGCGGGTGCTCCGCCGGTCACCGGGTGACTCCGCGGCTGCGAAGCCCCTTTGCGACGGCAAAGCCCAGGACCAAAAACACCAGGCTCGATGCCAAGGCTACGGCGAAGCTAATCAGGGTCATGGGCGTGGTCGGCGAGTCGACGCCGACTGCGCGCGGGGCCATCGTTCCCATCAGCGCGGAGAACAACATCGCCGACGCCACGAACTGGGGACGCGTCCACCGCCGGTACAGGGTGACCATGAACGGAAGCTCGATGAGCAATCCTTCCATAGTCAGCGCCCCGATTGCGGCGACGCCGAACGGGGTGGTCGCCGCGGACACGACGCCCATGGCAAGGCACGCGATAAGGCTCGCGCCAGGCTTGCGGACGACGATGAGGGGAACAACGCACTGCAGGAACCACAACCCGAGCGTCGCCGCGACGAGATAAACGTGGGCGATGCCGGCGAACACCTGCAGGTAGGTCAGGGGCACGATGATGAGAGACCCCGCGACGCCGATCGCGGCGGCGACGAGCATGTCGCGGATGGATGGTCGGCCACCAGCTGCGACCGGTGCGACGTGCACCAACCGCCCGTCATCCGTCTGCGACGCCACCGCGTCCCCGGCTCCCCCTCCGGAGAGGGGTTCTCCGGTCGATCCACGTTTTCCGTTCATCGTCGCCGCCTCGCTTCCGTTGCCGATTCCCGATCGGGAACACCACCTGAAACAGTATTAGGTTAGGCAATGCTTATCGGATTACGCCAGGCTCAATTTACTGAAATTACCCCCGCCCCCCCCCGAACGAAAAACCGCCTTCCCAGCGTGCTCACAGAGATTCGCCCCGTACTCGAGCGCGTCTTTGCAGGCGAGATTCTCTCCCGCACGCTGGTGCTGGACTCGCTCATCCACTACGAAGGTCCGACAAAACTGGCCGCCGCAGGTCGAGGCCGGGGCCTGAAGTGGATGCGCAACCGCGCCAAGAAGGACCCTGCTGCCCTGGTTGACGCAATTTTCGCCGCCCTTGCCGAGCGAACTGTCACGGTACCCGGCACTGCGGCAGCAGAATTGGTCATTCCCCAGCTGGCGGCGAACATCAAAGCGCTTCAAGCACAGCGCGACACGATTGCCGGACAAGTCGAGGAGATGCTCGAATCGTTCCCTCTTGCCCAGGTCTTGATGTCGATGCCCGGCGTAGGCATCAAGACCGCCTCTAACATCGTGTTGTCCATCGGCGATTGCCAGGACTTCGCCGACGCCGCACACTTAGCCGCTTACGCCGACCACCCGGCAGTCGGGTACGTCGGTCCGCGGCGAGTTTCCCACCAGGGCCGGCAATAAACAGTTGAAAAACGCGCTGTTTCGATCGGCGTGGATCGCGTCGCACTGC
>NZ_KV836086.1:0-23998 GCF_001838215.1 Corynebacterium sp. HMSC061H03 | reverse complement strand
AAGGACAGAAGCACAATGCCGCGGTGATGTGGTTTGCCCGAAGCCGCTGCAACGTCATCTATGCCCTGTTGACTCGGCGTGAGTTCTTCCGAGAAATCCCTGCTAGAACCATCGCCACGGCTGCGTAGGCCGCTGCGCTGATCACCGCCGGCCCGCACGATGCGGCCCGGCGATCAGTCATGGCTACACCCCTCCCATACGATGTACGTGAAAGTCTCGCCTGACTATTGACAATCCACATAGGGCCCCCACGCGGATTGGAACCGAGTGGCGGCCGACCTCTCGCCCCCCCCCGCGGCCGGACGCCGCCACCTAGGCGCCGAACAGGGCCACTTCCGCCGAGCCGTATTCGACGATCCCGAAATCACTTTCCCGAATCTTCATCCCCCCGCCCGTGCTCGATGTCGCCGGAGGCCCGGAATTGGAGGCCGAAAACCAGATCCTCGTCGCTCAGTTCCGGCAGGATCACAATCCTCACCAACTCGAACGGCTCATACGCGGAATCCAGGTCGTCGTCGATGGACAGGAAAATCTCCCCGTCCCCCTCCCCTGCCCTCCCCATCGCCGCAACCCCCGTGGCTTAGGAGGGGGAAGAGGGCCTTCGAGGGCTCAGCAGCTCAAGCCCAGGACCGCCGACTTACAGCTCGTCGATGTGCTTGCGCTTCGGGTAGACCCGCGGACGAGCGCCTGCGATCTCCTCAGCAATGCGGATGACCTGGTTGGAGTAACCGAACTCGTTGTCGTACCAGACGTAGAGCACTAGGTGCTTACCGTTGGCGATGGTAGCCAGACCATCGACGATGCCAGCGTGGGTGGAACCAACGAAGTCGGTGGAGACCACTTCTGGTGAGTGGATGTAGTCAATCTGCTGGCGCAGGACGGACTTCAGGGAAACTTCGCGCAGGTAGTTGTTAACCTCGTCGCGGTCGACCTCAGTGTCCAGAGTCAGGTTCAGCACCGCCATGGAAACGTCCGGGGTGGGAACGCGGATGGCGTTACCGGTCAGCTTGCCCTCGAACTCCGGCAGAGCCTTGGCGACGGCCTTTGCGGCACCAGTCTCAGTGAGAACCATGTTCAGGGTGGCTGCGCGACCACGGCGGGAACCCTTGTGGAAGTTGTCAATCAGGTTCTGGTCATTGGTGAAGGAGTGGACGGTCTCGACGTGACCGAACTCGACGCCCCACTTGTCATTGACGACCTTCAGCACCGGGGTGATGCCGTTGGTAGTACAGGAGGCTGCCGACAAAATGTTGTCAGAGTCCTCGATGATGCTGTGGTTAATTCCGTAGACGATGTTCTTTACATCGCCCTTGCCCGGCGCGGTGAGCAGAACCTTGGAAACCCCCTTGGACTGAAGGTGCTGCGACAGTCCCTCACGGTCACGCCAACGACCGGTGTTGTCAATGACAATCGCATCGTTGATGTCGTAGGCGGTGTAGTCAACAGTAGCCGGATCATTGGAGTAAATGACCTGGATCGGGGTGCCGTTTGCCCAAATAATGTTGTTTTCGCGGTCAACCGAGATGGTGCCGTCGAATGCACCGTGGACGGAGTCACGGCGCAGCAGCGAAGCACGCTTGACGATGTCGTCCTCACCATTCTGGCGAACCACAATCGCGCGCAGGCGCGGGCCGTTGAACAGTGCCTCACGAGCAAGCAGAATGCGGGCCAGCAGACGACCGATGCGTCCGAAACCGTAGAGGACAATGTCGGTCTTCGGGGTGTGAGTCCCGGCACCGATAACCTCGGCAAGCTCCCGCTCGAGGAATGCGCGCAGGTCGCCGCCTTCCTCTTCGAAGCTGGTAGCCAGGGCGCCCAGGTCGATGGAGGCGGTGCCGAGATCCATCTTCACCAGTTCCTGCAGAATCGGCAGAGTCTGGCTCAGAGGCAGCTCCTGCGAGGTAATGCGACGGGCGTAGCGGTGCGACTTAATGATGCCGGTCTCGGTGACGTTTTCCAGTCGGCGGCCGAAGATTGAAGTCACGACATCGTTGTTGCGTCGCAGCTGTCCCAGGAGGGGGATCATCTGCTCTGCAAGGCTGATGCGCTCATTCCAGTCATTGCGCTTGATGGGGGCCGAATCCGACATAAATCCTCCTGGCTTAAATGAATATGAGTTCCCCCTCAAAATACCCCGCACACGCCGTTCACCGGCTATCGCCCTCAACTGGGTACCCCGTATTGTGGCCCAGCTTTCACCCAATCGGGGGAGGCACTGGGAGGCGACCTGAGGAAGAAAAGTGAACCCTACTTACCCGTTAGAATTAAAGCCATGACGGAACCCCTGGATATCCAGCAGCAATCTCCCGCCCAGCCGCCATACCGCCTTGTAGTCACGGATATGGACGGGACTCTATTAAATGAAGACAAGGAAATCCCGGATTCCTTTTGGCCGGTAGTCACCGAACTGCTCGACCGCGGTGTCCACTTCGCTCCCGCATCGGGCCGCCAGTACGCCACTCTGGCCGACCAGTTCGCCCCCATTGCACACCGCATCCCAATCATTGCGGAAAACGGCAACTATGTCGCGGATGCGGGCGAGGTGGTCTCGGTTACCAGTATCGACCACGACATCGTCACCCAGTTGGTACACGCGATCCGCCAGTTCAACGACAACCGCGTGGCAGCGGGGCGCACTCCTCTATCGGTTATCATCTGCGGCGCTGCCAGCGCATACGTGGAGTTTTTCCCGCCGCATTTCAATATTCCGGAGGAAGTTCAGCAGCTGCAATTCAACGAGGCCGCCAAGTACTATTTGAAGCTGCAGAAGGTCGATGATGTCATCGCCGCCGCCGCCGAGGACGGCATCGTCAAAATTGCCGCCTTTGATCCTTACTCCGTCGAAGACGAATCCGCCGATTACTTGCGTTCCCAGAGCCCGCACCTGCGCGCGGTAGTCTCCGGTGCACATTGGGTCGACCTCATCGACGCCAACACCAACAAGGGCACGGCACTCGCCGCCCTGCAGGAGGCCCTCGGTGTCTCTTCTGCCGAAACTGTCTGCTTTGTTGACTACCTGAATGATCTCGAGCTCATCGACCACGCAAGCCGTTCGTTTGCCATGTCCAACGGTCACCCGGAAATCAAACGCCGCGCCACCGACATCGCACCATCGAACGCGGAGGAAGGCGTCATCACGACGCTGCGCGAACTGTTCAACCTCTAACGCCGCCCCAACGTAATTGACCCCTTACCCCACTGGAGCGGTAAGTTAGAAAGGTTGAACCCGATTCCCTTATTCCGATTTTCTTTTTAAGGAAAGCGTAGTCTCCCTGTGACCACTCTCGCCGAAGAAGCAGCACGCCGCCGCACATTTGCCGTCATCGCACACCCGGATGCCGGTAAGTCAACGCTCACCGAGGCGCTGGCGCTGCATGCTCATGTCATTAACGAAGCCGGTGCTGTCCACGGCAAGGCCGGCCGCAAGTCGACTGTGTCCGACTGGATGGACATGGAGAAGGATCGCGGCATCTCGATTGCCTCTTCCGCGCTGCAGTTCGAGTACCAGCCAGAAGGACACGACGGCGAGCCGTACATGATTAATCTCGTCGATACACCTGGTCACGCTGACTTCTCCGAGGACACCTACCGTGTACTCACCGCTGTCGACGCCGCTGTCATGCTTGTCGACGGCGCCAAGGGTCTCGAGCCTCAGACGTTAAAGCTGTTCCGGGTTTGTAAGTCCAACGGAATTCCGATTGTCACCGTCATCAACAAGTGGGACCGCCCGGGTAAGGCTCCCCTGGAATTGATGGATGAAATTGTCGCAGAGATTGGTCTGCAGCCGACCCCGCTGTACTGGCCAGTCGGTGACGCCGGCGACTTCCGCGGCCTGTTGGAACGCGGCGAGGGCGGCGAAGCCAAACAGTTCATTGGTTTCGAGCGCACTGCCGGTGGCGCCACCATTGCCGCTGAGCGCCACCTCACCCCAGATGAGGCCGCCGCTGAGCAGGGCGATGCCTGGGAGACCGCCGTCGAGGAGTCCGAGCTACTCTCCGCCGATAGCGCTGACCACGACCAGGAGATGTACCTCGCTGGCGATACCTCTCCGGTGATTTTCGCCTCTGCCATGCTGAACTGGGGTGTCCACCAGATCCTGGACACTCTCTGCGAGCTGGCTCCAGCACCTGGTGCTCGCGCGTCCGACCCGGCTGCGGTTGCCGCTGCAGCGGCTGGCGGCCAGGGAGCCATCGTCGAAAAGCGCGAACCGACGGATGATTTTTCGGGCGTCGTATTCAAGGTGCAGGCGGGTATGGATACGCACCACCGCGACAAGCTGGCGTTCATGCGCGTTGTCTCTGGCGAGTTTGACCGCGGCATGCAGGTCACGCATGCGCAGTCGGGACGCAGTTTCTCCACAAAGTACGCTTTGACCGTTTTCGGCCGGACACGTTCGACTGTGGAGACGGCCTACCCGGGCGACATTGTCGGCCTGGTCAATGCGGGTTCGCTGGCGCCAGGCGACACGATTTACGAGGGTCGCAAGGTTCAGTTCAAGCCGATGCCTCAGTTCGCACCAGAGCACTTCCGCACCCTGCGCGCCAAGAGCCTGGGCAAGTACAAGCAGTTCCGCAAGGCGGTCGATCAGCTCGATGCCGAGGGCGTGGTGCAGATTCTGCGCAACGATGCCCGCGGTGATGCTGCCCCGGTGATGGCCGCGGTCGGTCCGATGCAGTTCGAGGTCATGATGGCACGCATGGAAAACGAGTACAACGTCGAGACCATCGCCGAGCCCATCCCCTACTCCGTCGCCCGCCGCACGGACGAAGAGACCGCGCCAGAGCTGGCAAAGCAGCGCGGCGTCGAGATTTTCACGCGTTCCGACGGCGCCCTCATCGCCCTCTTCGGCGACAAGTGGAAGCTGTCCTTCATTGAGAAGGAGCATCCGGAGTTCACACTCGAGACGCTGGTCGCTGACTAGCCCTCCGGCAGCGACAGCCCCAAAACCCAATATCGAAAAGGAGATTTGACCAACATTGAGCCAACCGGTTGAGCTTCCTCCACAGCCAAGTGCATGGCAACTTTTTACTGCCTTCCACTCGCGAGCTCAGAGATGGCCAGGTGCCCTCCGCGCAGCACTCGCGCTATTCCTGCCGGGTGCCGTGGCACTTCTCACCGGTCATGGTTCGGAAATGCTCCTTATCGCCGCTGGTGGTTGCGTGGTCATCTATGGCGAAGGCCACCCCTACCGCAGTCGTCTGCGCGTGATGGCCATCGCCGGGCTATGCCTGATTGCCGGCGTTATGTCCGGCAGTTTTGTCGGCTCGGTGGTCCACAATGAGATCGCTTCCGGCGGCAGTAATCTATGGCTGCTGCTCATTGCGCTTTTTACGACGATACTGGCCACCATCGGCGCTTTTATTCAAAACGCACTGCGCCTGCCACCGCCGGGTTCATTTTTTATTGTGATGGTCTCCGGCGGTACAACAATGGTCGCCCGCCTTGGCTTCAACCCGGTTGAAACCGCCATGTGGGCTACCGTTGGTGTGCTTTCGGCGATAGTCATCGGCATGGCACCGCGGTTGTGGAATCCGCACGGCCCAGAACTGACGGCTGTCCACTCCCTCGAATCGGCCATCGAGGCGATGGAAAAATCCGACTCAACTTCGTTTGCTGTTCATCACCAGGCGCAAACTGCACTCACTGACGCGTGGGAATCGCTTGCCGACGCAGGCATCATCCGTGGCAGCAAGATCGTCAAGCCCTCCCATACGGAACTGGTCAACCGTGTCATTGCTGCTCATCAGCGGCTGATTGCTATCCGCGGACGCTTGGGCGTGCACGGCAGCGCTGTCGACATCGTGGACACGCCGAACCTCTTTGATGAGACACAGACAACTATTCCACTCGCGCGACCAAGCGTGAGTTACCGAATCTTCCGCTCTTTCGATCGCTATTCCCACGCCTCGATAACTGCCACGAAGGTGGCTATTACCGGCGGCCTAGCCGGTCTTATCAGTGTGCTGGTCGGTCTTGACCGGCCTGACTGGGCGGTGGTCAGCGCATTGATGATTCTGCAGTGGGGCCCCGACCGCACCGCCGGTTCGATTCGAGGCATTCACCGCATGGTGGGCTCAATTATCGGTATTTTCCTCTATGCCCTGCTCTTTTCCTTCGGCCTGGACAGCTGGACGCTACTTATCGCGCTTGCCGCCTGCCAATTCGGAGCGGAAATTCTCGTGGTGAAAAACTACGCTCTGACGACAGTTGTCACCACTCCGCTGGCGCTGCTGCTGGGCGGAAATGTCTCCGGTGAGCTGGCTCCAATTGTGATCGATCGTGTTTTGGAGGTCGGTATCGCCTGCGTTTTAGCACTCGCTATCTTGCGTTTTTGGCCCACTGAGAGCATTAAGAAGCATTACTTGCGCCACATTCCGCGCTGCTATCGGCAGATGGGTGCACTTTTGGGTGCGCTACTTACTGGCACCCCGAATCAAGCACTCGATATTCGACGAGATTTGCAATACGAGTTGCTCAGCGAGCGCCAGGCCATCTCTTCTCTGGCAACCAACAACCCTGAGGCCGCTGCCCCACATTGGGATGGGCATCGCCACATTCGCACGGCCGGTTACTTGCTACTGGACTACTGTCGCACGCATCCGGATGTCAGGCCTACTCACGACGAAATTTCCAGGCTGGCCGATGTGGTCCAGGCCGCGACATCCGCGGAAGACTAGTCCTCCGGCAGCGGGGGCTCCTTGCGCAGGTCTCGAGCGGTCGCCTGCCGTACTTCGCGCGGTTCCTCCTCTGATCCCCGCGAACGGAACTTGGCCGCGATGTCCTTCAACGAGGACGACAGCGGCGGCAGTTTCTCCAGCGCGTCACGGCCCGCGTCCCACGCATCGGCAGCGATATTTTCCGCTTTCCGACGCAACTTGCGGACTTTCTCCTCGCGCTGACGCTTAGTCTCTGCCGCGTCATTTTGCCGCTCGCGCTCACGCTCAAAGGCTGCGACATCGCGGGCCTCCGCGTCGGAAAGCCTCTTCGAGGCGTGTGCCGCTGCGTCCCACGACTCCTCCAGGGACTCCGCGAGGTGCAACATGGCGTCGATGCGCTTTTCAACTTCCCGCAACTTTTCGCGGTAGCCCCGCTGAATGTCGTAGCGGCGCATGATGCGGCGGGCACGAGTGGCCTCATTGCGCCAGGTGATGATTGCGCCCTCAGAAATCGACTCATCGACAACGAAACGCATCGCCCATGGGTCAACATCGGCGCTGGCCAGATTGTTGCGTACCCGCTCCTCGCGGTCGAGGACGTCCTGCACGAGACTGCGGGCACGCTCTTCGGCTTGATGGGCGCGGTTGGTACGGGAGTTATCTGGTCGGAAGCTCACCTGGACTATCCTACCGCTCGGCTGCCGCCAAGGCCGGTACTTGGTCGTTCTCGGAGCGCTCCTGCTGGTCATTGTCGTGCTGGTGCTCGAGGCGAATCCAGGAGACAAAGCCCCAAATGACGAAGCAACCGTAGAAGAGGTACAGCGCTGCCGACGGGTAGTAGCCACCCTTGAGCAGCAACGGCACCCCCACGGCATCCACGGCGATCCAAATTAGCCAGAATTCGTTCCAACCGCGGGCCATACCCCAGGTTGCCAGCATCGAACCGACGAAAATCCAGGCATCGGCCCATGGCCCCCACGAGCCCAGCATCTCAAAAACATTGGCACAGATCACTGTGGCGAAGATAGCCACGGTAATCATCCCAATGCGTTCCGATGCCGTCGCCCACCGAGGCTCAATTGCGACTTCGTCACCACTCTGATTGCGACTCTTGACCCAGCTGAACCATCCGTAGAGGCTGACGACGATAAACATGACCTGACGCCCCGCCTGGCCATATAGATCAAGATTCTGCGGCGTGTGGAAAACTCCACCGAGGAATACGGTAAACAGCAGTGCATTTCCGATAATGCCGACCGGCCATGCCCATACCTTGCGTTTCATACCTAGGAAGGCACACGCCAGGCCAAAGAGGTTACCGACAATTTCACGAATCAAGATTGGCGCTCCCGCCACACTGAGCTGTGCAGTGAGGAATCCCACCAAAAAATCCGACACGTATTCCACGAATTATTCAACTCCTTCTCTTTCATCCGGACTATGACCGTCGGTTTCGGATTCCAACCGAAATCTGCTTGTCCCCTACCTTGCAACCCCTTTGGTCACAGGTAGGGCGCTCGTGGACTTGTCTGCGTCAGCCGCAGCTTCACCACCGGTGAGGAATTTCACCTCGCCCTGAGAATGCGAGTTCAACGTTAGCACTGTCGCCTTGCACGCATGTGCATTTTATTCAATGAGATTTCGATACAACCCCACATGAATTGCGCATCTATAATGCGCAGTATGAGCCAAAAGCCCCGCCAGCCACGCCCTTCCTGTTCCTCCCGTTCCTCCCAATCCTCCCGTCGCAAGCGCTCCGCTGGCTGGGTTCCGGACCAGCACGGCGCCTGGTTCATGGTCACCATTCCCCCACTGACCGCTCTCGCCCTCAACCCCACATGGACAGGCCTTTTTGTCACCGCGACCTGGCTGCTCGGCTACTTCGCATTCTTCGCCGTCAGCGTCTGGCTCCGCTCTCGTCGCCAACGCCGCCACCTCGCACCCGCCGCCACATACACCGCGCTCACCGCCGTCGCCGGCTGCATCACACTGCTTGCCGACGTTTCCCTCCTCACCTGGGTGATCCTCATCGCCCCTCTTGCCGCTATCGCTATTTGGGAAACCTACCGCCGCCGACCGCGCTCACTTCTCTCTGGCGTCTCCACCGTTTTGGCCGCTAGCCTCATGGTGCCCATCGTTGCCGGGCCAACCCCGAAAGCCTGGGCAATTGCGGCTATCTACGCTGGATATTTCGTCGGCACCGTGCCCTATGTAAAAACGATGATTCGCAAGCGCGGCAACCCCCAGTGGCTCATCGGCTCGGTCACGTACCACGTTCTTATTACCGCCGCGGCCATTATCGGGTGGCTCCTCCTCCGCGACCGGGACCTCATCAACTTCGGCGTACCCATCGTCGCAATTGGGCTTCTCATCAGGTCTTTTGCCATGCCAATTTCCGGCGCTCGCCGCGCTCGGCCGTGGACTCCGAAACAAGTCGGAATCCTCGATGCCATCTTTGGAGTCGCCGTCGTTCTAGCCGCGTGGTAAAAACAACGGCGGGGACATACTTTGGGGATTTTTGGGGAGGGGATGAAGTCTATGACTTCCACCAAACACGCAGTCAATCACGCAGTTTCCGTCTCAGACTTGGCCGCTAGCCTGACCTCGCGGCAGGCACCACAGTCGGGCTGGCGCAGCTGGGTTCGTAAGGCCACGTGGGGCGCAATTTTGCCGCGGGAATCATCGTCGGCACGCAAGCAACGCGAGCTGATAGAGCGGGTGCGACAGCCTATCTACGGTGACTACAACATCGCTGTTATCAGTGTGAAGGGCGGCGTTGGCAAGACGTCGACAACCATGTGCCTGGGCGCCACGCTTGCAAGCCTGCGCAGTGACCGGGTCGTCGCAATCGACGCGAATCCGGACTTTGGCACCCTCGGCGCACGCGTCACCGCAGCCAATCCCGCATCCATTCGCGATCTACTGCGAGCCCCGGATACGGACAAATACGCGCAGGTCCGCGCATATACATCACACACGCCATCACGCCTGGAGGTTGTCGGCAGCGACCAAAATCCGACATCGACAATCGCGCTTTCCGACGGCGAATACTGCGCAGCCCTCGACATCCTTCGGCGTCATTACAATGTGAGCCTGACAGACTGCGGCACCGGCCTGACGCAGCCTATCTCCGCTTCGATTCTGTCTGCGGCCAATTGTCTGGTGCTGGTCACTACGCCCGCACTGGACGGCGTGAAAAGTGCCTGGACGACATTGGATTGGCTTTCAGCGCACGGGTTCGAACGGCTAGTTTCTACCACCGTCGTGGTGGTCAACGAGCTAAATAAACAGGGGCTGTCCACAGAGACCGTGCGCGAGCTATTTACCCAGCGCTGCCGCGCAGTGCAGGTCATCCCCTACGATCCGCATATCGCGAATGGTGCAAATATCGAGCTGGAGAATCTCCAGCCCGCCACCACCCAGAGCTATCTCGAATTGGCAGCCATGATTGCCGATGATTTCGCGCCGACGACGGGCCGCCACAGCTTCGTCTAACGCACGGTTAGCTACCGAAGGTGCTGTCGAATCGCCTCGACGTCGACTTCCTGCACGGTAGCAGGTTTAAAGGCGGCGTCGCGGTCCTTATCCACCAACACTGCCCGCACGCCCTCGGCAAAATTGGGGTGCTGACGCATGTAAGCACCAAGCTTCATCTCTCGGTCTAGCGCCTCCTGCAGGGTGACCTCGTGGGCCGAGTTAGCCGCATAGAGTTCCACGGCTGCCACGAGGCTCTCCGGGTTGGCGGGTGCCAGCAGATCACGGAAGGTCTCCACTGTTGACGATGCACAGGAGCCCGCCTCAGTGGCTTCGTTGAGAGCACGCTCAATCTCCGCCCAGGTATCAGCACCAAAGCAGGCCTCAATGCAGTCGCTCCACTCGGCCAACTGCGGATCCCCGAGCAGCTCACGAGCCTCAGCTGAGTCCACATCAAGCGCATACTCCGCGAGCGCCGAATCAATTCCATCGCGGTCCAGTGTTGCAACGAAGTCATCCAGCTGCGCGGCTGGTACCGCATGTGTCGCCCATCCAGCCCACAGCATGTCCGCCGCAGTTAGGCGGTAACCGGTCAGCCCCGTAAACCGCGCGATTGCAGCCGAGGGCCCTCCCAGCCGTGTGTTCACATGCTGCGAAAAGTGAGTAATGCCAACGTCGGGAATAAAGCCGATTGCCATTTCCGGCATGGAAGCGCTGGCACGCTCGGTCACGATTCGGTGGGAGCCGTGCATGGAAACCCCCAGGCCACCACCCATAGCGATGCCATCAATGATCGCGATATATGGCTTGGACTGCGCGAATTGCGCAATCATCGCGTTCATCTCATACTCATCCCGGAAAAACATCTCCCCCTGCTCCGGAACGCCATCGAGCACGGCCTGCCGAACTGCCCGCACGTCACCACCGGCACAAAACGCCTTGGGGTGACTGGATGAAACAACAATGTGATCCACCGAGTCGTCGTCACGCCATGCGCGGAGCCCCTCGACGACCTCGGTGACCATATCCAAATCGAGCGAATTAAGTGCCTTCGGCCTATTCAGACGAAGGTGACCGGATCGCCCGTGGACTTCTCGCAGCACCTTTGGCTCAATGACCTCGGTGCGTGCAGTGCCAGAACCATTATTAGTAGCAGTCATGCCACCCAGTGTGACACAGATAACTAACCAGGGAAAGGTTCTGTCGGGAAGGTTCTGACGACCAGAACCTCACTGAGACTAAGGAGCTACTTCTTCTTGCTCTTCTTGTCCTTCTTGTGCTTCTTACCCTTCTTATCGGACTTGCCTGCGCCCTTCACACGGTCGGCTTCAAGCTTCGCGGCAACGTCCGGCACATAGCGGAACTCAGTGCGCGGCGGACGCTCGTAGCTTCCCTCCGACTCCGGACGATCCGGGATTTCCGGAACATCACGCTGAATGCGCTCGTACGGAATGGTCGTCAACAGGTGGTTGATGACATTGATACGCGAACGCTTCTTATCCTCAGACTCAACCGTGAACCACGGTGCGGACGGGATATCGGTGTGGATGAACATCTCATCCTTTGCACGGGAATAATCCTCCCAGCGGGTGATGGACTCCAGATCCATCGGCGAGAGCTTCCAGCGGCGCAGCGGATCCTCACGGCGGGACTTGAAGCGGGCAACCTGCTCCTCGTCCGACACAGAGAACCAGTACTTACGCAGGATAATGCCGTCTTCGACCAGCAGACGCTCAAAAATCGGCGCCTGATGCAGGAAGCGACGGTACTCCTGCGAGGTGCAGAAGCCCATGACACGCTCAACGCCGGCACGGTTGTACCAGGAGCGGTCGAAAATCACGATCTCACCAGCAGTCGGCAGCTTTTCGACGTAACGCTGGAAGTACCACTGACCCTGCTCACGGCTAGTCGGAGCCGGCAGGGCCTCAATACGACAGGTACGGGGGTTCAGGTACTGCGTGATGCGCTTAATGGCCGACCCCTTGCCGGCAGCGTCACGACCCTCCATCACGATGACAATTCGGGCACCGGTTTCTACCACCCACTGCTGCATTTCGACGAGCTCTGCCTGGAGCTTTTTGAGCTCGGCCTCATAAGCCTTCTTGTCGAGCTTCGGTGGGCGCTGGACGTCGTCATTATTCATAGTCCACAGTTTACCCGGCAGGGCGCGACGACCCTATTCGACGGGTTTAACCGCGGGGCCTAATCGCTAACCTTTTTTGCAACCCTAGTCGCGCGAGTAAAGACGCAGCGTGACCTGTGCGACAAGACCAGCAAAGACCATGCCAATAACAACCACAATCGGCGCCACCACACCGATATCGCCGTTGGTCAGCGGCGCCAGGAGCTGTGCCTTGTACAGGTTACTCAGCGCCGGATCGATGACCGTCGCCTTGCCCAGGAACAGCGCACTGATGGCCAGCAGACCACCAATCAGCGACGCAATCACAGCCTCGAGGACGAACGGCGCCTGCGTGAACCAGCGGCTGGCACCGACCATGCGCATAATCTCAACTTCCTTACGACGCGAGAACGCCGCAATCTGGACCATGTTCGCAATCAGGAACACCGCGGCAACGGCCTGCACCGCCGCCAGCAGGAAGGTCGCATTTCGCACCGAGTCCAGGTTTTGGGCTGCAGTACCAATCTCTTCATGCTGGTCAGTAACGTGGTCGACCTGTGGCAGCTCCCGAATCGGATCCAGCGGGCTGACGTCTGTCGGATCGGCCAGGCGCACCATCACGACAGCCGGCAGCGACTCCGGCGTCGCATTTTCCACGAGCACGGGGTCACTGTCCTTGAACATCTCCACGAAGTGGTCAAAGTTCTGCTGACGATTTCGGAAAGTCACCGAATCAACGCCGTCAGTCTCTTCAAGCTTGCCGACGACCTCAGCACACTCCGGCGAGGAGCAAGTTTGGTCCTCGGCGGAGATTTGTTCATTCAGTTCGATCTGTACTTCTACGCGATCGAGATAGAGATCCTTCGTGCGGCTGGTCTGCTCAGTAACCAGGATGCCGGTCGCAAGCAGCGCCAACGACACCGCAGTCGTAATAATCATCGCGATGGTCATCGTGATGTTTCGGCCCAAGGAGGAGAAAGCCTCACCGAGGACAAAGCGAGTCTTCATAGGTCAGTAATACCTTTCGAATGAGTTCTTCTACCGATGGACTGTCTGCTAATTGTTCAGGCCGTAAACACCCGTGGCGTCGTCACGCACGAGACGCCCCAGCTCCAGCTCCAGCACGC
Source organism: Corynebacterium sp. HMSC061H03 (assembly GCF_001838215.1). Classification (NCBI taxonomy): domain Bacteria; kingdom Bacillati; phylum Actinomycetota; class Actinomycetes; order Mycobacteriales; family Corynebacteriaceae; genus Corynebacterium; species Corynebacterium sp. HMSC061H03. The sequence goes on along the minus strand of NZ_KV836086.1, from coordinate 10,619 downwards.
GGCGACGCATGGAGTCCACGGCATCATTGTCATGAGTGGACACGATAACGGTCGTCCCCATGCGATTAATGCGGTCGAGCAAGAGCATGATGTCACCGGAAGTGCTTGGGTCGAGGTTGCCGGTGGGCTCGTCGGCAAGCAAGATGAGCGGGCGGTTGACGAACGCGCGAGCGATGGCGACGCGCTGCTGCTCACCACCAGACAACTCGTGCGGGTAGCGATTTTCCTTGCCCGAGAGTCCGACCATTTCGAGCGTTTCCGGAACCGCCTTGTCGATTTTCGCCTTCGGCTTACCAATTACCTGCAACGCAAAGGCAACATTTTCGTACACGGTTTTCTTTGGCAGCAGACGGAAGTCCTGGAAGACGTACCCCACCTTTTGACGCAACTTCGGGATGTTGCGGCGAGAAATCTTGGTCAAATCCTGGTCTGCAACCGTCAGTTTTCCTGAATCCACTTTCTCTTCCCGCACCATAAGGCGCAGGAAGGTCGACTTACCAGAGCCCGACGGTCCAATAAGAAAGACAAACTCACCTTTATCTATGTGGACTGAAACGTCGTCGAGAGCTGGTCGGCTAGAAGTCGAGTAGGACTTGGTAACCCCGTCGAAAGTGATCATAAGTAGACACTCTAATCACTTAAGCCACTCAAGTCACTCTGGAATGCGTGGAATTGGTCGCCGTGACGGGATTGCGAGAACAGGCGGCGTCGAACGCTAACCCCAGAGCGCGCGACCGCACGAAAGCTCACGCCATAGCGGCATTCGAAATTATTCTCCCTAAAAATCTTGAAATCGCCCTTTACTTCGCTTATATGTTCGATTATAATGGGCCATGAAAGATTAAACACGAGGATTGAAAACACCAAATAACGTCGCCTAGCTGCTTCAAGCTTGGAAAATTGACACTCAGAGTTAGTCGAAAATACTTTCCCTACCTCTTCCTTATTTCAACATTTCAACGTCCAGGCCTTATCTTTCAGGGGGATTCAACAATGGCCAGCGGGGAACACATACCACGGAAACGCACTTACACTGCGGCGATGGAAGCAACAGCGCCACGCTTTCACCATGAGATTTCTCAAACAGCACCAGCACGTCTTGGAATTGACCGCAATCGAGCTGACTTGAAGCTTGCCCTTGCTTGTGTTCCCTCTTCTTCAACAAAAGATGTCGAAGATTACATCGCCAAAATCGCTCCAGCTCTTGGCATGTCACGTGGGAGAACACTCCAGTACATCGATGTCGGAATGCAACTAGAGCGACTCCCGCGGTTAAAAGAGCTTCTGCTCAAACGCGCACAGCTACCGCTTCCCCACATGCGGGTCATTGCCACGGCCATCCTCCCATTGGATGACCCCTCGGCTGTGAGATATTTCGAAGACCATCTCCTTGAGCTGATCACTCCGAGAGTCAATGGTGAAGTTCTTCGCGGAGTTCGGAGCCTTCAACAGAATATTCAGCGGCTTATTGATGAAGTCAGCCCGCTATTGCGCCCGAAGAATGAGTACGACCCGCCGATCACTTCGTTTCAAAAAGGCATCGAGCAAAAAGCTGGCGAATCTATAACGTTCGAGTTAAAGGACAACCTCACTGAAGTCACCATGGAACTAATGCCTGAGCGGGCAATTGAGTTTCAGAAGGTCTTGGAAGAAATCACCGCTGATCAGGACTGCGACTTTGTCGAGGCCTTTTCACATCTTCTGCACGGGACTGCCCAGGTCACCGCCACACTGAATCTGTACTGCCCACTAACCCAAGACAAGCCCCAGGAAGCCTGGATCGGTGGCCTGGGGTGGATCAACAAAATCGCCACTGAATCCTGGCTCGATCGGGTCACTAGCATCCGGCTACTAGCAGACGAGAAAACGGAAAAGTACTCGCCAACAGAGCGACAGCGTACTTACATCCAAGGTAGAGACGGCACCTGTCGCTTTCCCGGATGCGATGTCGATGCGACGAAGTGCGACATCGACCACATTCAGCCGTATAACCACGAGAATCCCGACGAAGGTGGCCAAACCGAGACGCCCAACCTCCATTGCCTATGCCGTCGCCACCACAATCTAAAAACGGCCGGTCTTTGGAATGTCGTGCGCGATATCGACGGCGTGGAGTACTGGACCTCCGCCACTGATCAGAGCGCTGAAAAAGCTGCCCTAATCAGCACAGAATCAGGGCCGCTCTCCGGCCACGGTCGCTACTCCTTCGATCTGCGCAAGACAAAGAAAGCACAGACGCTCAAGGAGTACAACGAGCAGAGGTTGGAAAACCTCCGCGAATCACAGGAGCTGACAAATCAGGCTCGCGAAGAACTGGGAATGAACAAAAACGAGAGAAAATCAGAAGCCGACGAGCCCACCACCCCGGAAGCACCGGAAACTCCCGAGACACCGGAAGCACTCGAAGACGAACCGCCCTTCTAGGGCTACTCCCCTTCGGACTGCTGAGCCATGCGCCAGCGAATACCGGCCTCAATGAAACCGTCGAGGTCACCGTCGAGGACCGACTGTGGGTTGTTGACTTCGTATTCGGTACGCAGATCCTTGACCATCTGGTACGGGTGCAGCACATAGGAGCGCATCTGGTTACCCCACGAGGCATTGCCGCCTGCGCCGAGAGCGTCCAGCTCCGCGCGCTCTTCCTGGCGCTTCTTCTCCAGCAACTTCGCCTGCAGAACACGCATGGCAGATGCCTTGTTCTGGTGCTGCGACTTCTCGTTCTGACAGGTCACCACGATGCCGGTTGGGACGTGCGTAAGTCGGACCGCGGAGTCCGTGGTGTTCACCGACTGCCCACCTGGGCCGGAGGAGCGGTAGACGTCGATACGCAAATCTGACTCGGGGATGTCGATGTGATCCGTTTCCTCCACAACTGGCAGCACCTCGACCTCAGCGAAGGAAGTCTGGCGGCGCCCTTGGTTATCAAAAGGACTAATACGAACCAGACGGTGCGCACCCTGCTCGACCGAGAGGGTGCCGTACATGTACTCGCCATGGACGACGAAAGTAGCGGACTTGATGCCGGCCTCTTCAGCGTAGGACGTGTCGTAAACCTCGACCTTATGTCCATGCTTGTCAGCCCAGCGCAGGTACATGCGCATAAGCATCTCGGCCCAGTCAGCGGCATCCACGCCACCGGCACCAGAGCGGATGTTGATGACCGCCTCGCGCTCGTCGTAAGGCCCCGAAAGCATAGTCGTGACCTCGAGGGATTCGATGTCAGCACGCAGCTCAGCCCGTTCGGCATCGGCCATTTCAACGGCATCAGGGTCACCCTCCTCTTCCGCGAGTTCGTACATCACGGAGAGATCATCGAGTCGCCCGCGCAGGGAGTCAATCTTTTTCTTCTTCGCCTGCGCCTGCGACAGTGCGCTGGTTACCTGCTGCGCGTGATCGGGGTCGTCCCACAGCGACGGGTCCGCGGCCTGGGCTTCCAACTCCCTGATCCGGTCGGAAAGCTCGTCGACATCGACCACCTTCTCAATGGTGGTCAGCGTCGCGTCGAGTTCTTTGAGGTCAGCATTCAGATCCGGGTTCACGGGTACTACCTTAGCTATACCGCCTGTTTCGATGCACAATAGGACGTATGTCTGAATCCACCGCCAGCCAAGATTCCAGCCAAGACCTAGAACTCTTTCTCTCCCAAGTTTCCGAGTCAATTGTGGCATCGGATACCAGTGTTGCGGTTGCCATCGTGAAACGCGCCGCCGCTATTGCCGCGCGTATGCGCGACGAAGGCCTGGTCACGGAGTACAAGACATCGATTTCCGACGTCGTCACCGCAGCCGACCGGGCAGCGGAGAAGTTCGTCGTCGAGGCTTTGGCTGCACTCCGACCCGAGGACGGCATTCTTGGCGAGGAAGGATCGGCGAAGGAGTCCCAGTCGGGTCGTACGTGGGTGATTGACCCTGTCGATGGCACCTACAATTTCACCACTGGTTCGGACTACTGGTGCAGTGCGTTGGCGCTGGTTATGGGCGATGCGAGCAATCCGGATGAGGTCATCCTCGGTGCGGTGCATCGCCCGGCAACGGGCGAAAGCTGGATTGGCGGCCCCAATCTGCCGACCAGTCGTATCAACATTGACGGCACTGTTGACGACCTTCGAGTCACTGACCATCCGCTCTCGGAAGTCTGCGCAGCGACCTACCTCCACACCACGGTGGTGAACTCGAGCGAGGAATCCGAGGTCACGGCCACAAAGTCCTGGCTGGATGCGGTGTCTCGCAGCGCTACCTGGCGCATGCTGGGCTCAGCGTCGGTGGATATGGCCGGCGTAGCCGATGGCCGCATCGGCGTATGGTTCCAGCGCGACGTCGCGGCCTGGGACTGGCTGCCGGGATACGCACTTATTAAGGGCGCAGGCGGCGAATGCACGTCGGTGGGACGCTGGAAGCTCGCGGGCTCGAGTGGCCAGGTCGCAGAGCTACGTGAGGTTCTGCGCTAGAATTTCGGCCATGACCACCTCTTACTCCGAAGATCTCGCCCTCGCACTCTCGCTTGCCGACGCAGCCGACGACCTCACGATGTCCCGCTTCGAGGCGGCCAATCTAATCGTCGAGTCCAAGCCCGACCTGACTCCGGTCTCCGATGCCGATATCGCGTGCGAGAAGCTGCTCCGCGAGATTCTGTCGGACAAGCGCCCGAGCGATGAAGTTCTCGGCGAAGAATTCGGCGGCGAAGCTGTGTTTGAGGGCCGTCAGTGGGTCATCGACCCCATCGACGGCACCAAGAACTTCGTGCGCAGTGTCCCGGTCTGGGCCACCTTGATTGCCCTGCTGGAGGACGGCAAGCCGGTTGTCGGCGTAGTCTCTGCCCCAGCACTGGGCCGTCGCTGGTGGGCATCCAAGGGCGACGGCGCATTCAAGCGCACCCACGTCGGCGGCCGGGAAGCCGCTAAGCGCCGCATTGAGGTCTCGAAGGTGGCAGACATCGCGGACTGCTCAATTTCCAACTCTTCGCTCACCGGTTGGGCCGAGCGCGACCTGCGCGACAACTTCATCGGTCTCACCGATGACGCCTGGCGACTGCGTGGCTATGGCGACTTCTTCTCCTACTGCCTGGTAGCCGAGGGTGCGGTCGATGTCGCCGCAGAGCCGGAGGTTTCCCTGTGGGACCTGGCAGCGCTCGCGATCCTGGTAGAGGAAGCTGGCGGCCGCTTCACTTCCCTAGCGGGAGTCGACGGGCCGCACGGCGGGGACGCAGTTGCGACGAATGGGTTGCTTCACGACGCCGTCGTCAAGCGCCTGGGCGGGTAAACAGGATTTTCCAACCTATCGCAGTTTGCGACGAGCGGCTCACTATCTCCCGTCCGCGTGACCGATATCCAGGATACGTCGCAGCTCAGCAAATACCTCAGGGCGTACCTCATGGGTTACCACCCGTCCACTCTTAGACCTAGTTAGCAGCCCGGCATCCGCCATGGTCTTTAAATGATGCGACACCGTCGGCTGACTAAGCCCAGAAACAGCGGCCAGCTCCCCTACGGTCATCGAACTACAGCCAGCGGCAGCGAGCTGAGACAAAATTTGCAGGCGCGCCGGTTGCGCCAGCGCTTTGAAGAGCGTTGCCGCAGCCTGCGCTTCCGCCGCGTCGAGAGGCCGACCGCCAAGTGCACAGCATTCTGAGATTTCGTCCATACCCGTTGAGGCTACACGGCCTCCCCTCTAAATATATTGACAATCATCGATATATTGATTACACCGGAAACTATGACACAGACTACAAAGTCACTCAGCTTCCTAGACCGCTTCTTGCCGCTATGGATTGCAGCTGCAATGGCAATTGGCCTCATTCTGGGCAAAATTGCACCGTCACTTGTGAACTGGCTGGCAGAGGCAAAAATTACGACAATTTCCGTACCAATCGCCATCGGATTGCTGGTCATGATGTACCCACCGCTCGCAAAGGTTCGATACGACAAAACGGGCAAAATTTTGACATCAAGGAAGCTGATGGGCATCACAGTCTTCCTCAATTGGATTCTCGGCCCCGCACTGATGTTCACCCTTGCCTGGATATTCCTCAGTGATAGTCCAGAACTGCGCACTGGCGTGATCATCGTCGGTCTCGCCCGCTGCATTGCAATGGTTTTGGTCTGGAACGACCTATCTTGCGGCGATACTGAAGTCGCTGCCGTATTGGTGGCCGTCAACTCGCTATTTCAAATTTTCATGTTCGGCGCTCTAGGGTGGTTCTACCTGCAGATTCTGCCCTCCTGGTTGGGACTGGAAACCACTTCCGCCACCTTTTCTTTTTGGGCAATCGCACTATCTGTAGTGGTATTCCTCGGTATTCCGCTTCTGGCTGGCGCGGCATCACGCATAATTGGTGAACGCACCCGTGGTCGCGACTGGTATGAAAATGAGTACTTGCCCAAAATCTCACCATTGGCACTTGCCGGCCTTCTATACACAATCGTGTTGCTCTTTGCGCTTCAGTCACAGCAGATTCTTGAGAATCCCTGGACCGTTGCGAAAGTGGCACTACCACTAGTGATCTACTTCCTCGCCATGTTCGCGATCGCTCTCACTTCGGCCAAGGCCGCGGGCATGAACTACGCAACCTCCGCATCGATTGCCTTTACGGCCGCCGGAAATAACTTCGAGTTGGCAATTGCGGTTGCGATTGGCACCTTCGGCCCATTGTCCCAGCAAGCACTTGCGGGAACGATTGGACCACTTATTGAAGTACCCGTACTCGTTGCACTTGTCTACGTCACCCGCTGGCTCGGGCCGCGCCTTTTCCCTAATGACCTTTCCGTACCGGACAAACTATAGAAAAAGGATTCTGAAATGAAGGAAATCCCGAAGGTACTTTTCATCTGCGTGGCAAATGCCGGTAAATCCCAGATGGCCGAGGCCATTGCGCGTGCAAAATATGCCACGCAGTTCATCGCCCTTTCAGCAGGAACGAACCCCAAAACTACTACCAATGCGCTTGCAGCCAAATCAGTTGCAGAAATCGGCGCCTCTATGGACAGTGCATCACCAAAGCCCATTGCCCCCACGATTCTCCGGACTGCAGATCGTGTTGTCATCATCGGCGATGCCGCTCATGTAGAGCTCCCCTCGGACGCTCAAGGCTCACTCGAGCGTTGGCTTACTGACGAGCCCTCAAAACAAGGCATCGACGGAAAAGAACGCATGGACCTGATTCGCGATGACCTCGAGCGCCGTATCGACGAGTTAGCTGTCGAACTCCGTTACACTAAGAATCCCTAAGCGGCAGAATCCAACAAAAGCCGCCTTATCGCCAGCGTAAGCCACACGACTGCGCCGACGCCTGCGATGAGGCCGAGGAGCAGGAACATCAGGCCGACTGCCCAGAGCCCGGTGGTGTCGTCGGTGCCGGCAATGATGCTCCAGCACAGGGCGTAGCCGGCGACGGCAGCCCACCAGGTGGGCAGCAGGTTCAGAGTTGGGACGGCCACGCGCATCATGGCAGAGGCAGTGAGGATGACCATCGCAAAGCCGCTGCAGAAAACCTGCCACGGCGAGTAGTCGTATTCGCCCTCAAGTGTCCACGCGAGCGTACAAAAGCAGATTAGGAATGCTGCGACAAAGACGAAAATCGTGTGCCCAAATGCGATACGCTCGCCGTATTTTTGACCAACCATGCGGCACCCACCCATGCGAGAGCGGTGGGGATGGCAATGATTAATAGGTACGCGAGGAAGACGCCTGGCACCTCTGCCCAGGTGAAACTCGTCAGCATCGATGTCATGCCACCAGGTTACGCCTGCCTCTTAGCTTTTTGAGCGCGCTAGTTTCCCAGTAAAAACACAGACGAAACACCATGATTTACACATAGTCACTTAATGTATTGTCAGGTTCGGTTGCTACAACTAGAAAGTCGTTTTCAATACGCCGTTTGTAGAGAGTGCTTTTTACCAAAGAGCACCTCCCTATAAGTTGTAGTAAAGGAGAAATCCGGGGTGAATAAACCTACCCGAATTGTGGGGCTCGATATAGCGCGCTCACTCGCCATCATCGGCATGATCATTGTCCATATGGCCTCACTACTTTGGAGCACAAAGGTTGTGCTCTCTGGCCTACCCTCATCACTGTTCGCCATTATCGCCGGCGCCACAATGATGATTATCGGCCGCAATTACAGCAGCACTACCTTCTTGCGCCTGATCACTCGCGGTGCCCTGATCATTCTCATCGGCCTGGCGCTATTGCCGGTGGGTGGAGAAATTCAGGTGGTCCTCGTCATCATGGGCCTGGTCATGATGCTGGTTTCCTGGATGCCAGCGCTCGGAACCTGGTGGCGAGTCGGCTTCTTCGCCGCCGCAACCATCGCCGCCACAATCAAGTACGCACCCATGACACTGCCGCAGATTTACCCGCTACTGGCGTGGATCGCATATTTCATTGGCGGCATGCTGCTTTACGACGTCTACCTACGCAGTCGCCTGCATGGCACTTCCGCCTCTGAGAACAGCGCCAATTCCCGGCTGAGCTGGATTGTCACCGCCGTCAGTGTTGTCATCACGGCCGTCGGCATGTACTTCCGATTTGATCCCGAGATTGCTGGCTGGCTCCGTTTTACTGGACACACTGGCGTTTTCGGAGAAATCATTCTCTCCGTCGCCGTCGCCGCCATTGTGCTGCATTTGTGCCTGTTCGTAGGCGACCGCTTCCCGACCGCGTTTTACCCATTCGCGGCTATGGGAACAATGTCACTGACTATCTACATCCTGCACGTTCTCACCGCGTTTTATTGGCAGCAGAATGTGGCATTGCATTCCACGTTGTCCGCAGCAGGTTTCATCGTATTCTTCCTCGTCATCGCAAGTCTCTGGAAGAAGTTTGTGGGACAGGGCCCTGCTGAAAAGCTCGTTGCCACCGCAATCAAGGCCATTGTTCCTTCTGGGAAAGGGAAATAACCGTGAAGAAAACATCTTTTTCCATCGCAGCAATTGTTAGCAGCACCCTGCTTCTATCTGCGACTCCAGCTCTAGCATTGGAAAACGGCGAACCCGCACCCGCAAATGCTGAAAGCAGTTCTGTGGCCGCGCTGAAGATTGGCAAAGTTGGCAATTTCGGTGACTGCACCGGAACGCTGGTTGCCGAGCAGTGGGTGCTCACTGCACGCCACTGCCTGGAGTCTGTGAACAACGAAGGGACCCAGGCCCGCATCGGCGGGAAGGTCTACGATGCCGATTCCTGGGCGCTGTCTCCAATGTCTGATGCAGGATTGCTTCACCTGACCCAAAAGGTCACTGATGCAACCCCTGCGAAAGTCTCCCGCGATATCCCCACACCTGGGCAGACGGGAACTCTCTACGGCTGGAGCAGCAGCTCGTCCATGGCACGCTCCGGGCAGCTTCCGATGACCAAGATGGTCGTCAAGGAACTGTTGGGCGGAGGCCCCACTGAAGGAACTCCAGGTGAGGTCGCGCCTGGTGGAGCTACTCCAGGTGAATCTGTTCCGGGTGAGGCTATTCCGGGCGGCGCTGTTCCGGGCGGTGCCATGGAATCAATGGAGATGCAGCCAGAAGCCGTCATGCCAGGTACCGCAATGCCAGATGCAGTTAAGCCAGATGACTCCAAAACCGAGTCGATCCCCGCTGGAACCGAAAGCATCCCAGCCGACGCTGCCATGATGCCAATGATTCAAAGCGCCATCCTGGACGCACATTCGGTCTCTGGCGCAGGTATGCAGGGCGGCGACTCCGGCGGCCCGTTCTTCGTTGACGGAGAGCTCGCTGGTCTCGCTACCGCCGGAACCTCCAATGGCGACCCTGACCTGCCCTCCCCCAGCGCAGCGATTACTACCCTCGCTGGCACCGCTGACTGGATTGATGACATCACCTCTGGCCGTGACACCAAAAGCGTCCTGACTGCGGAAAATACTCCTGCACCGCCGAAGACCATTCAGACCAGTGGCGATCGCATGTGGGGTTACCTCGCCATCGCGTGCGTTGGCCTGGTTGTCGCAGCAGCCTGGTCGCGCATTAGGAATGGCCGACAGTAGAACCGTCTAACCACAACCACAAGCCGCCTCCCCGGAAAGTACTGGGTAGGCGGCTTTTATCGTGCATGCGAGGAACTTAATAGTGACCGAAGCCACAAAATCTCTCGGTAACTGACGTACAATCGTGAGATAATCCTATGGTTTTATTCCAATTTTTCTAAGAATCGACGATTCGGTGAGGTCGCACTTATCGGTGGCCTGGCTCTGTTGATTCCGCCAATGATCTGGCTGAAGAAATCGAAAGCCAAGACTTCGTAGAGTTCTTTATGAAGGGGCGAAAAAAAGGAACAAGTCACTCCACATCCGCCCACATTTCGAGCCCACCGTGGGAGTCCAAGCCTGTCTGGCAGCTGTCTGTCAGCTGTCTGTTAGCTGTCTGCCCACCGTTTTGCCAGTATTGCGCTCACTTATCGATGCATGATTCACCCATCGATGCGCTCCAGCGTATCCATAAGTGAATAACTCATCGATATGTGAAACCGAAAGCTAGCAGCGCGTACATGAGCTGAGGCAAATCGGCCAGAATCAACCCAGCAACCCCTCAAGCTAAGTACCTTCAGGCCGACTAATCGAGCTGCGCCTCACGCTGCATTTTGACGACCGCGGGTTAAGTAAAGAAAAGTGTGTCCGCATGC